>JASHVN010000169.1 GCA_030044555.1 Xanthobacteraceae bacterium
CGGGTGTTACCCGCGCCGCACCTGTCTCAGTCCAGTGAGCACCTCACGCGCCGGTCATAGTGCCGGCAGGATGATGCCCGAGCCGCCCGAGAGCGAGTGGTAAGCCCGCCCGCGGGCACCGCACTCGCTCCGACTCTCGGATTACCTTCGCGAAAGGCGTCCTCAACGAGCGAGATTCGATGGCTGGTTTGTACCCCATACGGAGACATTTGTCAATGGAAATGAGACATTATTGGATCGTGGCTTTTGACGCCCCCCTTGCCTCGCAATGACGCTTCGCGTCGTCACCACCGGGCTTGACCCGGTGGTCCATACTCACCTGCGGCTCAGCATGGATGCGCGGATCAAGTCCGCGCATGACGATAGTGATGATTCCTCCTCCATCGCCTGAAGGCGCAATTGCACCGCAAAGCGGCTATATTGCCGCGACCGACCCCAAGCCTTGATGGAGAACACGCGTGTCCGATCAGCCCATTCCCGATCAGCATGGCGACGACACGACGCGCGCGACGGCGCAACTGCCCGGCCTCGACATCGAGATCATGCACCGCCGCTCGCCGAACGCCGAACAGATTTCCATCCACATGCAGGCGATGCCGTCATTCGACGCGTTCGGCCGGTTTCTGGAAAATGCCAACCCCTTCGCCTTCTGGACCGAGGCGGCGCGGCTCATGTGGCTGCCATTTCTTGCATTGTACTCCCCTTGGCTTGGCGCCACGCGCGCGCTGATGCCGCCCAAAGTTGACGAGGCGCCACCGACGAGTCCGGATCAGTAGTCCGTCATCCTGAGGTGCGAGCAGCGAAGCTGCGAGCCTCGAAGGATGCGGCCCCTGCGCCAATCGAAATCGGGCAACGCCCGATTTCAAATCTCTTTAAGTGCTCAAATCGGCAGGCCGATTTGAGTGCCGTCGCCCTTCGAAACTCGGTGCTTACGCACCGAGCAACTCAGGGTGACGGAAACGACGCGCCGCTGGCTTTGCGCGGCAAATGGTGCAAACTGAATGACGAAGAAAGACGGGAGGCCGTGATGCTCAACCGTCGTCAAGCGCTCGGCGCCGCGATCGGCACCATCGCCGCCGGCAGCGGCGCGCGGCGGGCGCGCGCCGACATGATCGACAAAGTGGTGCACGTCATCGTCGGCTTTCCCGCCGGCGGCGGCACCGACATCGTCGCCCGCGTGCTCGCCGACGCGCTGACCGGAACATACGCGTCGAACATCATCGTGGAAGACAAGCCCGGCGCCAGCGCGCGGCTCGCGGTCGAGTACGTCAAGAACGCGCCGGCGGACGGCAGCGTGATCCTGTTCACGCCGGATTTTCCATTCACGCTTTACCCGTCGAGCTTCAAGTCGCTGAACTACGATCCGGTCAACGACTTCATCGACGTCGCGCCGGCGGCCAAGGGCATGCTCACGCTTGTCGTCGGCTCGGCGGTGCCCGCCAACGTAAAGACACTCGCGGACTTCATCGCCTGGTGCAAAGCCAATGCGGGCAAGGCGAACGTGGCGGACACTTCGGCGGGCGGCACCCCGCATTTCACCACCGTGATGTTGGCGCACGAAGCCGGCATCACGCTCACGCCCGTGCATTACCGCGGCGGCGCGCCGGCGATGGAGGATCTGATCGGCGGCCACGTGCCGGCGAGTATCAATCCGGTGAGCGAGGTGATCGCCTTCGCCAAGGCCGGCTCGATCCGCCCGCTGGCGGTGACCGGCGAGAAGCGCTCGCCCTTTCTGCCCGACGTGCCGACCATGAAGGAGCAGGGTTTCAACGTCGTGGTGGAATCGTATTCGGGCGTGTTCCTGCCGGCGAAGACGCCGCCGCCGATCGCTGGCGCGCTCGGCTATGCGGTGCGCCAGGCGACGCGATCCAAACAAATGATCGACAACCTCGCCAAGTTCGGCACCGAGCCGGCGTACATGTCCACCGACGACTTCACCGCCTGGATCAAGGAAGAGATCGCCCGCTGGGGTCCGGTGGTGAAGGCCTCAGGCTTCGTGGCGACGGAGTAGTTGGCGCTGAGGTCAGATAAAGTCGCCCTCACCCGCAAGCGGGAGAGGTGAAAAGATCAGCGATGCCAGCCGTAGCCCCAGCGGCCGTAGCCGTAGGCGAAGCGCGGCGCGTAGCCGTGCCAGGAATAGCCCCAGCGGGCATAATAGGGTCCGGGCGAGACCGCGTAAGCGGGCACATAGGCCGGGTAGTAGGCGACCGGAGGGGGCGGAGGCGGATAGCCATAGACGACTGGCGGCGGTGCGGGCGGATAAGCATAGGTCTCGGCAACCGGGGGCGGGGCCGGCGCGTAGCCGGGCGCCGGCGCTTGCGCCTGCGGCACCATCATGTCAGCAGCCTTCGCCGCTTGCACTCCACCTGCCGCCAATGCGGCCGCGCCTGCAGCCATTGCCAGCACCGCCAGCTTTCGCATCTGCCTGCTCCTCGATGAATGCCGAGCCTCGTACCCACTAAAGCCGGCAGCGGTGGCGGAATTGAAGCGGTGCGGCGGCGGATTTTGGCAATTGTGCCGCACTCCCGCTCGCTTGCCGATTTTGCCGTAAAGGCGCACGCTGCCGTTTTGCCGAGCGAGAAGAGACTCGAAAACGGGGAGGTATAACCGATGGCCGAAGCCACACTTGCGGAGGCAGGTGCAAGCTCAAGCGTCCGCCGTAGTTACGGCCGCTGGTACGTGCTGCTGCTGATCAGCGTGATGTACCTCATCACCTATCTGGACCGCGTCAACATCTCCACCGCGGCGCCGCAGATCAGCAAGGAATTCGGCTTCGACAAAATCACCATGGGCTTCATCTTCAGTGCCTTCGTGTGGGCCTATGCGGTATTTCAGGTGCCCGGCGGCTGGCTGTCCGACCGCTTCGGCGCCCGCCGCGTGCTCACCGGCGTCGTCACCTATTGGTCGGTCATGACCGCCGCCACCGCGACGGCGTTCTCCGGTGCCTCCTTTATTATCGTGCGCTTTCTGTTCGGCATCGGCGAGGCCGGCGCCTTTCCCGGTGCGACGCGGGCCATGCAGCTCTGGTATCCGCGCAGCGAGCGCGGGCTGGTGCAGGGCGTCACCCACAGCGCCAGCCGGCTCGGCGCCGCCATCGCCCCGCCCATCGTCGTTGTGATCATGAGCACGCTCGGCTGGCGCTCGGTGTTCTACATCTGCGGCGCGGTCGGGCTGGTGTGGTCGTTGTGGTGGGCGTTGACCTACCGCAACCTGCCGGAAGAGCACACACTGGTGAACAAGGCCGAGCTTGAAGCGATCCGCGGCCGCGGTGCCGACGGCGCCATCAATCCGCCGCCGGTCCAGCGAGAGACCAAGGTGCCGTGGAGCAATCTGGTCACCTCCGGCAACATGTGGGCGATCATGCTCGCCTATTTCACCTATGTGTATTGCCTGTGGATCTTTCTGAGCTGGCTGCCGTCCTATCTGATCGAGGTGCGGCATTTCACGCTGATCAAGGTCGGCATTTTCGCCTCGCTGCCGCTGTGGGCCGGCGTGGTCGGCGATACGCTGGGCGGGCTCGCCACCGACTGGCTTCTGAAAGTTACCGGCAGCGCCAGGATCGGCCGCCGCACGGTAGCGATCGTTGGCCTCCTCGGCTGCGCGGCTTGCATCGTGCCGGCAGCGCTCACTGCGGATGCCTATGTCGCCGTCTATTGCCTGACCGCGTCGATGTTCTTTCTCGAATTCACCATCGGCCCGTCATGGTCGGTGCCGATGGATACCGGCGGCAAATATTCCGGCACCGTCTCCGGCATGATGAACATGGCCGGCAATATCGGCGGCGCGCTGTCGCCGATCGTGTTCGGTTTTCTGGCGCAGGGCGGCAACTGGGAGGCGCCGTTCATCGTCGCGGCGGCGCTGCTGGTTGTGGGCGCGGCAGTGTGGGCGTTCTGGCTCGATCCGGACAAACAGATCCTCGCCGCCTGATCTTTCCGCTTCGCGGCCGTTTGCTTCCGCGTCGGCATTCTTCCTGCGCCACCACCGGGCTTGACCCGGTGGTCCATGCTGAGAGGCAGCGCCGTATGGATTGCCGGATCAAGCAAGCACTCGGGGCGGCCCAAGGCCGAACCCGGGTGTCCGGCAATGACGAGTCAAGCAATGACGAGCGGGAGGGCCACAGATAGAATGAGCCCCGCCGGGGAATCGGGGCCTCATTCGTGCTGCAAAATCTGCAATCGCTCCTGGGCGTCGTCGCCATCATCGGCTTCGCCTGGCTGATCAGCGAAAATCGCCGCGCGGTGCCGTGGCGGCCGGTCGTGATCGGGCTCGCTCTCACGTTTGCGCTGGCGCTGCTGATGCTGAAAGTGCCGCAGACCGTGGTGGCGTTCACGCTGATCAATCGCGCGGTCGAGGCGGTCGCCGCGGCCACCAAGGCCGGCACCGCCTTCGTCTTCGGCTATATCGGCGGCGGTCCCCTGCCCTTCGATGCGAAAACGCCGGGCGCGACTTTCATTCTCGCCTTCCAGGCGCTGCCGGTCGTGCTGGTGATGAGCGTGATCGCCACGCTGTTGTTCTACTGGAAGATCATGCCGGCGATCGTGCGCGGCTTTTCCTGGGCGCTGGAGCGCACGCTCGACGTCGGCGGCGCCGCCGGGCTGTCGACGGCGGCCAATGTTTTTGTCGGCCAGGTCGAGGCGCCGCTGTTCATCCGGCCGTATCTGGCGCAGCTGTCGCGCAGCGAAATGTTCATCGTCATGACCGGCGGCATGGCCGGCATCGCCGGCACCGTCTTCGTGCTCTACGCCACCATTCTGGCCGACATCATTCCCAACGCCGCGGGCCACATCGCCGTGTGCTCGATCCTGCGCGCCCCGGCGGCGATCTTTATGAGCCTGATCATGCTGCCCGATCCGCAGGCCAAGCACACCGGCGGCAGGCTCGAAGAAAATCCCGATCTCAAGTTTCACTCGACCATGGACGCCATCGTCAAAGGCACCGCCATGGGACTCGAACTGCTCATCAACATCATCGCCATGCTGGTGGTGTTCGTTGCGCTCGTTTACCTCGCCAACGGCATCCTCGGCCTGTTGCCGGATTTTCTCGGCAGCCCGCTGACCTTGCAGCGCGCGCTCGGCTGGATCATGGCGCCGGTCTGCTGGCTGATGGGCATCCCGTGGTCGCAAGCGGTGACCGCGGGCGGGCTGATGGGCATCAAGACCGTGCTCAACGAACTCCTCGCCTATCTGCAGCTCGCAGGCCTGCCGGCCGGCACGCTCGATGCGCGCTCGCAGCTCATTATGCTCTACGCCATGTGCGGCTTCGCCAATTTCGGCTCGCTCGGCATCATGATCGCCGGCCTGACCACGATGTGCCCGGAAAAGCGCGACGAGGTCATGTCGCTCGGGTTGAAGTCGATCGTGTCCGGCACGCTGACGACATGTCTGCTCGGCGCCATCGTGGGTGTTCTCACGCCGTAGAGGCGGCTATCCCTGCATTTCTTCACGTCACGCAATATCAGGCGAACACCTTTGATCGATCATCTGCAACGGCTGACGCCAGGCGTCGTCTTGTGTGTCGCCGTGACACTTGCCTCTTATGCGCTGCAGGCGGTCGAAGTGCATTTCACGCAGCAGCCTTATCTGGAAGCTTTGGTGCTGGCGATCCTGGTCGGCGTGGCCGTCCGCACCGCATGGACGCCGGGACCGCGCTGGAGCCCCGGAATCTCCTTCAGCGCGAAATTCGTGCTTGAAGTCGCCATCGTCATGCTCGGCGCGTCGGTGAGCATCGCCACCATCCTGGCGCTCGGTCCGGTGCTGATTTTCGGCATTGCCGGCATCGTCGCCACATCGATCGGGCTGAGCTACGCCGTTTGCCGCACCACCGGTCTGCCGCTGCGCCTTTCGGTTCTCATTGCCTGCGGCAATTCGATTTGCGGCAATTCGGCGATCGCGGCGGTGGCGCCGGTCATCGGCGCGGACAGCAGCGACATCGCCTCGTCGATCTCGTTCACCGCTGTGCTGGGCGTCGTGGTCGTGCTCGTCCTTCCGCTC
>JASHVN010000170.1 GCA_030044555.1 Xanthobacteraceae bacterium
GGCGCCTGGGGCGGCGACCTGAAATCGACGCGTTTCGGCAACTTCGCCATGGAAAAGCTGATCAACGAGCTCATCAAGGCGGGGGCCGCGCGCGGGCGGATGGAGATCAAGGTGTTCGGCGGCGGCAACGTCACCGACACGAGCAACGCCGTCGGCACCGATAACTCCGAATTCGTTCTGCAATACCTGGAAGCCGAGGGTCTGCGCTGCGCCGCCCAGGATCTCGGCGGAACGCTGCCGCGGCGTATCCACTATTATCCGGCGACCGGCCGGGTCGTGCGTCGGCTGCTTGGGACGAGCGAGCGGCACGTGGTCACTCTGGAAGAAAACGATTACCGCGACCGGCTGCAGCATCGGCAGCCCTCGGGCGAAATTGAATTGTTTGGGGAAAACGAATGACACAGAGGGGTTCGCCGGTCCGCGTTTTGATCGTCGACGATTCGGCGGTGATGCGGCAATTGCTCACGAGCCTGCTTGCCGAAGACCCGGAGATCGAAGTCGTCGGCACCGCCGCGGATCCGCATATCGCGCGCGAGCGGATCAAGGCGCTCAATCCGGACGTCGTCACCCTCGACGTCGAGATGCCGCACATGGACGGGCTCACGTTCCTGCGCAAGATCATGACGCTGCGGCCGATGCCGGTGGTCATGATCTCCACGCTGACGCAGCGCGGAGCCGAAACGACGCTCGAGGCGCTCGAAATCGGTGCGGTCGACTTCATCGCCAAGCCGACCGGCGATCTCGCCGCCGGATTGCCCGAACTCGCGGCCGAGCTGTCGCGCAAGATAAAGGCTGCGGCCGCCGTTCGCGTGGGAGCCCGGCGCGCCGCGCCAGCGCCGCAAGCCGCACGCCCGCCGCAGCCGCCGCGGCCCCGCAGCACTTCGGGAAAAATCGTTTTTGTCGGCGCTTCGACCGGCGGGGTCGAAGCGCTGAAGGCATTGCTGATGGGGCTGCCCCCTGACTGCCCGCCGATCCTCATCACCCAGCATATGCCGCCGCGCTTCACGACCGGTTTTGCCGAACGGCTCGACCGTCAGTGCCCGATGCGGGTGTCGGAAGCGGCGCATGACGACACCATCGAGCCGGGTCACGTCTATATCGCTCCCGGTTCTCATCACCTTGAGATCGCCCGCGTCGGTACCCGCCATGTTTGTCGGTTGTCCGAGGGGCCTTCGGTCAGCGGTCATCGGCCATCGGTCGACGTGCTGTTTCGATCAGCCGCGCGCGTCTGCGGAAGATCAGCGGTCGGTGCGATTTTAACCGGCATGGGGAAAGATGGCGCGGAGGGCCTTCTGGAAATGCGCCAGGCGGGGGCGATCACGCTGGGTCAGGACGAAGAATCGGCCCTGATTTACGGCATGCCGCGCGCGGCCTTCGAGTGCGGCGCAGTCATGCATCAGCATTCGCTGGCGCGCATGGCCGAAGCGATCCTCGACGCTTGCGAAGCCAATGCGTCTCACGCCGGCCCGACGGGGCACGGCGCCCATGCGGCGTGAGGCGGGGCAGCGGCAGTACTGAAGAGGGGTGATCAACACATGAAACGCGACGCAGATTCAACGCGGTTGAAATTGCCGGCGGTGCTCGACCTCTCCGCGGCCGCGGCCTTGCGCGATACCCTGCAACGCCACTTGCAAGCGCAAGCGCCGCTGCGGATCGATGCTTGCGCAGTGGAAACGCTCACGCTGCCCTGCGTCCAGGTGATTCTGGCCGCTTTGCGAAGTCATGATCGCATCGCGGTCGAGCGCCCATCGGAAGCATTCACCGGTGCATTTGCGGATTTAGGCTTTGATTGCGCCGCATTGTTCAGCGCCAGTGCGAGCGAACTTGATGCGGTGAGCGTCGCTCCGGAGCCGATCAACGATGCCGGACCCGCCCCGGTGCAAGCCGAAGAGGCGCCCATGACCAAGCGGATTCTTACCATCGACGATTCCAAGACGATCCGCGACATGCTCATGCTGACGCTGGCAGATGCGGGTTTTGAAGTCTTGCAGGCGGTCGACGGCCAGGACGGCCTGGATGTGCTCGACCGGGAGCAGGTGGACGTCGTCATCACCGACATCAACATGCCGAGAATGGATGGATACGAAGTCATCAAAAAGATGCGCAGCAATTCTGCGCACAAGGCCACGCCGATACTGGTGCTCACGACCGAGAGCGAGGCTGACAAGAAAAATCTTGCACGGGTGGCCGGAGCGACCGGATGGATGGTCAAGCCGTTCGATCCGGCCCGGCTGATCGCGACGATCAACAAGGTTGCTCACTAGGATTTGCTGAGGGGTCGGGGGAAGAGCCATGTCAAGCTTGGACCAGTTGAAGCAGACATTCTTCGACGAATGTAGCGAAGCGCTTCAACAAATTGAGCTCGGACTTACCGATATTCGAGACGATGCCGGCTCCGAAGACACGATCAACGCTGTCTTCCGCTCGGTTCACTCGATCAAAGGCGGCGCCGGCATTTTTGGTTTCGAGGATCTGGTCAAATTCGCCCACGTCTTTGAGACCGTGCTGGACGGGATGCGAAGCGGCACCCTGGCGGCAACGCCGGACATCGTCGACACGCTGCTTGCCGCCAACGACGTGCTCAGCGATCTGGTCTCGATGTCGCGATCGGGTAAAGCCATCCCGCCCGATTTCGGCTCGGAATCCCACGCGGCGCTCGAGCAGATTCTGCAGGCCAATTCCAACGGCGAGCCCGCCGACGATGATTCGCCGGCGCCGGCCGATTTCGATGGCCTCGATTTCGTTCCAGTCCGCGTCGATAATTTTGAGTCGGAAGATGAAAATACCGAACGGGAATACAAGATCGTCTTCCGGCCCAAGCCTGATCTTCTGAAAAACGCCAACGAACCGCTCTATATCCTGCGTGAGTTGCGCAAGCTCGGCACACTCGACCTGGTGGTCGAGACTGACCGGCTGCCGCCTCTGGCCGAGCTCGAAGTCGACCGGCCGTATCTCGGCTGGGTCGGCACCTTGCGGACTTCGTCCAGGCGCGAGCAGATCGACGAAATCTTTGAATTCGTCATCGGCGATTGCGAGCTCGAAATCACCACGCTCTCCGCCGAGCCGGATTTCAGCACCGCGGCCCCCGCGTCAGAGATAGAAGTGGCGCCGAGCCCGCAGCCGCCGGCGATCGCGCTGCCGCCGTTGGCCGCCGCAGAGGCAGCGCCGCCGCTTGCAAGCGCTGCGCCTCAAGCCGCACCGCGCCTCGCCGCCACCGCCGCCGAGCCGCGCCCGACGGCATCGAAACCGGCAGCCGCCAGTGCCACCACGACCCGCGTCGAGCTGGAAAAGATCGACCGCGTCGTCAACATGGTCGGTGAATTGGTGATTGCCCAGGCGATGCTCGGGCAAGTCGTCCATAGTCTTCCGGAAGACGTGAGCAGCCGGCTCCTGCAGGTGCTCGAAGAGGTCGTTCACCACACCCGCGAGCTGAAAGACAGCGTGATGTCGATGCGCGCGCAGCAGGTAAACGCCGTCTTCCAGCGTATGCCGCGGCTGGTCCGCGAGCTGGCGACAAAGACCGGCAAGAAAGTGCGTCTCGAAATGGCGGGAGAGAACACCGAAGTCGATCGATCGATCATCGAACGCCTTGCCGATCCGCTCACCCACATCATTCGCAATTCGATCGATCACGGCATCGAAGCGCCGGCGGATCGGATCGCCGCCGGAAAGCCGGAGGAGGGCACGATCCGGCTCTCCGCCGAACACCGCGGCAGCCGCATCGTCATCGAGATACGCGACGATGGCGCCGGCATCAATTCCGAACGCGTGCTGCAGAAGGCGCGCGAGCGCGGACTGGTCAGCGCCGATGCCACGCTCAACGAGGATGAGATCAATAATCTCATCTTCCTGCCGGGGTTCTCCACCGCCGAGAAGATCTCCGATATTTCCGGGCGCGGCGTCGGAATGGACGTCGTTCGGCGCAACATTCAGGACGTGGGCGGGCGCATTTCGCTCAAATCGGAGCGCGGCCGCGGCATGACCATTCAGCTGGCGCTGCCGCTGACGCTCGCGGTCATGGACGGGATGGTCATCCGCGTCGCTTCGGAGACCTATGTCATGCCGATGTCGGCAATCGTCGAATGCCTGCGGCCGCCGGCCTCGGAAATCCACAATCTGATCGGTACGCCGGGCATGCTCCGGTTGCGGGGCAACCTCGTGCCGCTGGTCCAGCTCTGCGAGCTTCTGGATCTCAGTCCGCCGGCGGTGCCGTCCGATGAGCGGGTCGTCATTATCACCGATGCGGGGGAGGGGAGCTCGTTCGGCATCGTCGTCGATGAGCTGTGCGGCCATCAGCAGGTCGTCGTCAAAAGCATCGAAGAGAGTTACGGTTCGGTTCCCGGCATTGCCGGCGCCACCATTCTGGGTAACGGCCGTGTCGCCTTCATTCTCGACGTCGAGAAACTTTCCGACCTCGCCAACAGCCAGAATGGCTCGGTTGGCATTTCGCGCTTCGCCAACGGCGATGCGCGCGCCGTCGGCTTTGTAAACGGAACCCATCGTGTTGTCCCGCCTCAGCAGGCTGAGGCGGCTTTTTAGGAGTGATCGCCATGCCAAGCGCAGCAGTCCTCAAGGTGCTTGTGGTCGACGACCAGAACAGTGTGCGGCAGATGACCCGCATGACGCTGGAACAGATCGGCATCCGCCACATTCACGAAGCCGAAAACGGTCGCGCGGCCATGGATACCGCCTCGCTGCAGCCGCTCGACCTGATCATTTCGGATTTCAACATGCCCGAAATGGACGGGCTTGCATTGTTGCGGGCTGTGCGCGGGCACCCGGCTGCCCGCAAGGTGCCGTTCATCCTGCTGACCGGACGCGGCGACCGCGAACTCGTGGTCAAGGCGGCGCAGGCCGGCGCCAACAATTATCTGATCAAGCCTTTTACTGCGGACATTCTGAAGCAAAAAATCGAACAGGTGATGGGGAAGCTTTCGTGACGAGTGTGACGCAGCCGGATGAATCCACGAAGCGGCTGGTCAGCGAGATTTCGGCGTTCCTGCGGGCCACGGCAAAAGCGCTGCACGAGACGGTTTCGCGTTTTGAGGAAACGACCGCGCGCATTACCGAAAAGGTCATGGCGCAATCGACTCAGGCCGACCGCGATCTCATCGTCATGTTGCAGGACTTCGATCGTCTGCAACAGGAATTCGCAGCCCTCGCAGAGCTGTTTATTCGCGCCACGGCGAAGTCCGAGCAATCCTGGTTGGATGAGGACGGCGACAGTCATCCCGCTCGCGAAGCAATCGCGACGATTTCGCTTGCGGAGCTTAAGGACCGCCTCACGCGCCATCTCGGCATTTTGCGGATCGATATGGGGGTCGTGCCGATGGAAGAGGAAGTCGTTTTCTAGCCTCTTCGCGTCAGTCGCCGCTCCGCCGCCGCGCACACGTGAAGCGAATGTCGTTGTTAGAACCGGGCCGCCGGGTCAATCTCATAAAACGCATCCGTCGTCGCAACACAGTACCCAGCAATCAGGGGAAGCCGTCGCGATCGACGGCGCAGATCGATCAGGTTTGATGCGATCAGCGAAATTTTGGCCTAGTCCGTCACGTGCTTGACGACGCGATGCAGGCCGTTGGTCAGGTCAGGAACCTGCTCCGGCCGCATGCGGCGATAGGACTTCTGCGCGGCGAGAAGAAGCGCATCGACGTGGCATCTGAGGGCTTCCACATTGCACGCGTTGCCGGCCTCGACCGATTCCAAGATCTCGCAGAGGGACGTTGCGACAAACGACAGGAGTTCGAAGCCGAAAGTCGTTGCACTGTCGCGCAACTGACGGGCGCGGAAATCAAGAGCCTCAAACCAGTTGGACTTGTCCTCTCCACTCTCCGCCCGCGCCATCAAGTTTGTGAATTCCTTGAGTTCGTCGTCGAGCCATTGGTCAAATCCGGGCTTGGCCTTTTCGATCTGCGCTTGCGCCGCCTCGATGGCCCGTTCCTTGGAAATTCCGCCTTTGCGTCTCGCCTGCTGGTGAAAACGTGTTTCAACCTCGAATATCCGCGCTTCGTCCGGTGTCGGCGGCTTGGTCATGAATCTTGTCCCGTTCGCGCGGCGCTAAACAGACTATCGATGTCGCTTTGCGCCAGGGCCGGGCCGCTCTCCTCGGCGACCTCCACCACCTTGTCGCCTTTGCGCCGGCCCACGCCGCCCGGATAGCCTTCGATCTTGAACCGCCGATCCGGCCCGAAATAATTCGGCGTGTCGACGAATTTGCGCGGATTAAACGCAATCCAGCTTAAACGATCGTATAGGCTCGCCGGCGCCAGCGGCTTGGCGATCACCATGTTGGCCCCGGAATCACGCGCGCGTTTGACGGTTGCCTCGCTGGAATCGCTCGACATCAGCAAGATCGGTATGGTTCGATGTTCGTTATCGGCCCGGCCGCGAATGGCGCGCACCAGCGCCAAGCCCCCATGCGAAGGAAGCTGCACGTCGCAGATCAGAATATCGATCCTTTGCGCCATCAGCGCCTGAAAGACGCTGATGGAATTGCGAACTTCCAGCACCTTGTTGGCGCCGAAGCCGCGCAGCATGCTGTGAATGAGCATCGAAATATAGGAACTGGGATCGGCGACGAGGATTGCCAAGTCGCGAAGGTTCATGGTGGGATTTGCCATAAAGGTCTCCCGATGAGGCAAGGCTCACGACATCATACTGTGCCGGAGCCATGGCCCGCCGAAACTGAGCGCCCGGGTGAAAGCCGCCGGTGCGGGGGTGCCGAGCAGTGCCTTGGCAAAGTTCCGCTGCCGATCACGCGAAAAAATCTCCCACCGGCCACTGCTCTGGCTGCTGGACGGCGTTCATTCTGCGGCTTCCGAAATCGTCACAACCCCCGATAATACCATCTGATTCGCATTTTTGCGCACAGGTCCTTTTGGCTAAACCACAGACTTAATCTCGCTTAATAAGGAAGGACAATCTTCTGGGGGTCCGAAATCCGGCCGCGGGGAAGGGCTCCACATATGGGGAGACTGCCATGTCGATCACCATTTACGGCATCAAGAACTGCGACACGATGAAGAAGGCGCGTGCTTGGCTGGACAAGCACGGGGTGGATTACGCCTTCCACGACTACAAGGCTGCGGGCATCGAGCCCGAGCGGCTGGAACGCTGGGAGAAGAAGGTCGGCTGGGAGACACTGCTCAACCGCTCCGGTACGACCTTCCGCAAGCTGCCCGACAAGGACAAGGCCGGGCTCGACGCCAAGAAGGCGTTGGCGCTGATGCTTAAGCAGCCGTCGATGATCAAGCGGCCGGTGCTCGACCTCGGCGGCGGCAAGTTGCTGGTCGGATTTACCCCGGAACTTTATTCCAATTCTGTCGCGGCGCGCCGCTAGGGCATGGTCTACGCAGGCGCGGTTTCAGGCCTCCACATCTGAGCCTCCACATCTAATCAGAAGCGCAGTCCAGAAGGCAAACGCGACATTAAGCGCGGCAATGCCGCTTCAAAAAGTGCGGCGAAACTTCGGCATTGGCTATCTGTTTACGAAGACTCCGAAGCCTTTTTCCCGCCATCGCATCACCATGCTTTTTCCGAAGACCTGCGGCTCTTTGCCTGCGTTGCGGCCGCGCAGAGCTGCGGCGGTTTGGGGATCTGCGTTGGGGACTTTGCGTCGGGGGCGGGCTTGGAGAGTGATATGAGTTCGCGTGTCTTGTTTGGTGGCCTCACCTTGGCTGCGGGCGTCATTGGTTGCGTTTCTTGTGCGCAGGCAGCCGATCTGCCGCTGGCGCCGCCCATGGCGCCGGCGGCGCCGATCGCCTATGCGCCGCAAATCTATAATTGGAGCGGGATCTATGTCGGCGGCCATATCGGCGGCGCTTATTCCAGCTCGACCTGGGCCGATCCGTCCAATCCCGGGAGCAACGACGATTTCAACAGCTGGGGTTTTCTCGGCGGCGCGCAGGTCGGCGCCAACGCCCAGTTCAACCGGCTCGTGATTGGCGTCGAAGGCGATTTCAGCTGGATCAACAGCAAGAATAGCGGCAACGACTCGATCGGCGAGGCGCTCAACACCAATGTGCAATGGACCTCGACGGTCGCCGGCCGCGTCGGTGCGGCCTTCGATCGTCTGCTTGTCTACGGCAAGGGCGGTCTGGCGCTGGCACAGGATCAAAGCAGCCTGACTGACCTCGGCGGCAACGTGGCGAGCGACAGCTTCTTACGCACCGGCTGGACCGTCGGCGCCGGTCTCGAATATGCGCTCGACAACCATTGGTCGGCAAAGGTCGAATACGATTACCTGGGCTTCGGATCGCAGAACATGAACTTCACCACGCCGCTCGAGTCCGTCAGCTCGAATGCCAGCCTCAATTTGCAGGAAATCAAAGCCGGCATAAACTTCCGCTTCGGCGGCGGGCAGTAGCGACAGACGAATGGCGAGTTGCGAGGAGCACGACAAGGGATCTGCGATCTGGCAAATCCCGGTTCGCTCTCTCACAACTCGGCGCTGCCCAGAGCTTGATGCAATTCGATTGAATCGGATCAATCTCTGGATTTTTTCTTTGAGCATGATCCCTCGGGTCGAGCCCGCGGGCATGCTTATCCGAAAACCGGTTTCCAACCCGGATCAGGTCCGGGGCAGTCTTTTTCGGGATCATGCGCTAGGGCCTGTCCTCAATTGAGCCAAATAGAAATCGCGGCGGCGTAAACGCCTGCAAGGAAGTTGATCGCGCGCTTGTCGTAGCGGGTGGCGATGGCGCGGAACTGCTTCAGCTTACAAAAGAAATTCTCGACGAGGTGACGCGCTTTGAAAAGCTCCCGATCATAGGGACGGGGTTGCTTGCGCCCGGGCATTGAGGGGATGACCGGCGTCTTACCCGCATTCAAGAGGGGTTCGATCACCCGCTTATCGGCATCGAAGGCTTTATCGGCGAGCAGCGTATCGGCTTGCATTTGCGGAAGCAAAGCGTCGGCTCCCTCTAGGTCATGGGCTTGGCCCGGCGTCAACAAGAAGGCGAGCGGATTGCCCAGGGCATCGACCATGGCGTGGATTTTCGTGCTCAATCCGCCTCGACTGCGCCCAATCGCTTCTTCGCCTTGACGGTTTTTTTGGGCGCGCCGGCGCTATGCTGGTGAGCGCGCACGATGGTGCTATCGATCATGGCATATTCATTGTCGGCATCGGCGGCCAACGCTTTGAACACCCTTTGCCAGACCCCGCTTCGCGCCCAGCGCGTGTGGCGGGTATGAACCTGCTTCCAATCGCCGAACCGCTCCGGCAAGTCCCGCCATGGGATGCCCGCGCGAAAGCGGTACAGAACAGCTTCCACGAACAACCGATTGTCCTTCGCAGTTACGCCAACGTGACCTTCTCGACCAGGAAGCAGGTCCTTAATGCGGTCCCACTGGTCATCACGCAGCCCGTAGCGGCGCATCGGGTCAGCCCTCCGAATCAGACTGACCTTCTATGAATCATCGAGATTCTGATTTGGGAATCCGCTAATTGAGGACAGGCCCTAG
>JASHVN010000171.1 GCA_030044555.1 Xanthobacteraceae bacterium
GTAGCCGGCGTTTACGCCAAGATAGATACCTGTCCAATTGACGGGAGTGCCGGCCCAACCAGCGGGCGACGCTTTCGTGAACAGCGGCGGTGGGGCGTTGGCAAATGCCGGCCCCCCGGCCGGCAAAGTGCCGCGTACGCCGATATAGGCGGCGAACGGCATGCCCGGAAGGAAAGTGCGGTCGTCGGTCAGATTCAAATAACCGAACTCGGTGACATCGGTTAACGTCCCGAACGTGTAGTAGTGTTGATTGAATAGATTGCGGACCAGCCCGAACACTTCGATGCTGTCCGAGATTTTGTATGACGAATGCAGGTTCACTACCCAATAAGGCGCCACTTTGGGGAGCTGGTTCGACTCGTCGCCAACAAGCCACTGGCTGCCAATCATGTTGAGGTCGGCGCCGAACAGCCATGGTTTGGTAATCTGATACTCGGCACCGACTTTGGCACGGTAATCCGGAATGCCTGTCAAGTGATCGCCGGGAACCACGTTCTGGGTGCCGCTCGCGTTCACCGTTGAGGGGAGAAGCAAATTGCTCAAGAACGTGGCATCGACGGTGGTGTAGTTGGCGTAGACGTTCCAGCGATCCTGTTTGTACGTCAGATTGGCTTCGATTCCCTTCCGCAGCGTGTTGCCGGCGTTCTGAAAGAACTCGTGCCCTATCACCACCGATTGCGGGCTTAATACGTCGATAATGTCGTCGGTATTTAGCGCGTGGTAAGCACCGAGACTCCAATTCACGTGCCCAGCGCCGACGCCAAATTGGCCGCGCAGGCCGCCCTCATAGGTGTACGTCACCACTTGGTTCAGAGGAGGATCGCCGACAAGAGCGTTATCGATGAGGCAGGGCCGCGCCGGATCGGAACACTCCAATTCCAATGGGGTCGGCGCGCGATTTGAAACGGCGTAATCGCCATAGGCGGTAAGATTCGGCGTGATCTTGTAGGTTGCGCCGATCATCGGATTGAAATGGGCGTAGGTGTCGTTGCCATTGAGTTCGGAATCATTGCCGAGTTCGTCGGTGAGGTTAATTTGGGCGAGGTTGAAGCGGCCACCGCCAGTGACCGAAAGCCGCCGGGTGACATCCAGCGTGTCGGTCGCATAGAGACCCGTATAGAGCGTGCGGGCCCCCAATCCGACCGGTGCGACGTCCCCTACGCCGGGGGAAGAAGGCTGGTCGATGAAAAGTCCCGAGCCATTGACTACGGGGAACTGGTCAGCGTTGACCGTCCCCAATTCGCTCGTGGTGGTGAACTGCACCAGGCCGCGGTCGACGCTCAGGCCTACCGTAAAGTTGTTGTCGTGATCAAATACTGGCGCCGAAGACGCCACCTGAAGCGTTCCACCGAAGCTGTTGGTGGTGGTCCAGGTGCGATCGATTTCGCCCAAAACATTCGGAGAGCCGAGAGCACCAGCGTTCGGGATCTGCTGGCCCGTCGTGGTCATGAGCGGAGAAGTAGTGCCGTTGGGATTATCGAAGCAGATCGGATCCGAAGGGCTGCCGGTCAAGCATCCTGGTGTGTTGTCCGCGTTAGTGCCGTTGCCATCAACGTGAGCTTGCTGGAAATCGCGAAAGTAGGCGACAGCCTGATAGGTCCAGGTGTCGCTTGGCTTCCAGCTTGCGCTCGCCGTTAAGAACGCCAGCTGATTATGCGTCGTCTGCGGAATAGTATAGATGCTCGCCCAATCCTGGTTGAGCATTTGCACCGGTGTTGCGGCTGCGGCGCCGAAAGTGTTATCGGCGCCGGTGAAAGTGACATGGAATTCCGTGTTGTTGTCGCCGCGCGCGCCGAAATCGGCATAAACGCGGCGCAGCGATGATGGAGAATCATCACGCCAGCCGGCATCGTCGATGGCATCGGCCGCGATGTAGCCGGACAAGTTCCCGACTTCGCCACCGGCCTGTACCGACGTGCCAACTCGTCCATATGATCCACCACTTACTTCGCCTTCGACACCATGATAGGTGAAGCCATTTTTCATATCGAACGACAGCGCACCGCCAATCGCGTTCAGTCCGAAGACCGGATTGCTTGGATAGAGGGTAAGGCTATTAATGGCGTTCTGCGGGACCAAGTCCCAATTGACGACGTCGCCAAAAACCTCGTTGATGCGCACGCCGTTCTGATAGACGGCCAATCCTTCCGGCGTGCCGATGACCGGGGAAGCGGTAAAGCCGCGGTAATTGAGGTCAAGCTGGAATTGATTACCGGTCTCGTCGCTCAGCGCTACGCCAGGCAGGGCCTGGAACATTGATTGCAACAGGTCGGGCGACTTCGTGGGCTCAAACGCAGAAGGTCCAACCGCCTCGACATTGGATGGGATTTTATCTTGGTCGATCGCGCCGGGCTGAGAAACTGCTTCTTGAACGGCTGCGTTTTCGGCAGGAGCAGCAGTTGAAGTGGGAGGAGCAGCAGACGGAATGGGGCGCGCCGTGCTCGCGGCCCGAGGGATCCGGGGCGGCGGTCTGCGCGGTGGTGGCCTGACCGGAGTGGTGGCGATGACATGGATTTCGGGAAGGCTCGTTGTGTTCGATGCGCCGCTCGCTCCTGGAGCCTCCTGCGCCCGAGCGGTCTGAGGTGAAAGCACAAACGCGGCGACGGTCGCGCAAAGCCATCCAAGGGAAAAAGCTTCCCTCCTGATACGCACGTTGTTACTCATGGCGGACCTCACTGTGGTCCGAATTTGAAATTGGCGCCGGCGCGTACGACGCTTTCATCAAAGCTTACAATGGAGCCTGCCGCGCCTCCGCAGTTCGTTACGGTCGTGCATGCTCCATTCGGCAGATCATCCCCGACCGACAGCAAATCCTGACACGGGCCGACCACCGGCGAAAGCCGCATATTTTTCCAAATCGACCGGGAACTTTTGGCAATGGGACAGCTAGGCCAAATTCCTACGTCGGCAGCGACACCAACCGCACCGCGGCACGGATCAGCTCAGGCAAATTACGGGCGTCCAATTTCTGTTTGAGCTGGGCACTCAAATTGGCCACGGTCTTGTAGCTGACGTTGAGCTCTGCGGCGATGCGGCTGTAAGGCTTGCCCTCGGCCAACAGCGACAGAGCCTGCAATTCGCGCGGCGTCAACTCGGCCAGCGGATTCTGCCGTACCACCGTATTGGCTAGCGCGACCTGCATGGCGAGTTCGTTGCTCAGATAAGGCGAGCCGATCCTGACGCTTTCAAATGCCGCGATGAAATTTTCCGCCGAGGTATCCTTGACGACATAACCGATTGCCCCCGACTGCAGGGCGCGGGCAACAATGACCGGATCGCTGTGCATGCTGAAGACGAGAATGCGCGCGTGCGGATCGTGCGTGGTGATGCGCCGGATGAGTTCCAGACCACCAAGTCCCTGGCCTTGCATGCCAACATCGATGATCGCCACCTCAGGCCGAGTGCGGCGATACAGCCGATAGGCCGAAATGACATCGCGTGCCTCGATCACATTGGCCGCCCCGGCATCCTGCAGCATCCGGCGGCAGCCCTGCAGCACGATCGGATGATCGTCCACGATGAGCACACAGGTCATGCGTGCGCCCTGCGCGCCCGGCCGGCGTCCGCTGCGGCGTCGTGGTGCCGGCCTGTCGGAATGGCGATCTCTACGCAAGTGCCATGGCCGGGCGTGCCCGCGATTCGGTAACGGCCGCCCAAACCTTCGACGCGCTCGCGCATGCCGCGGATGCCGAACCCCGGCGTCGTATCAGGGGCGATGCCGCGCCCGTCATCGCATATCGCCAACCTGAGCAAGCCCGCAGCGTCGTCGTGGCAAAGCTCCACGGTCACATGAGCCGCCCGAGCATGACGTGCTGTGTTAGTCAGGCCTTCTTGGATGCAGCGGTAGATCGTTAGATCGATTGTGTCGCCGTAACTGCGCGACAGCGGCCCGAGGTTGAAATTGAAGGCAGTCTGCGGATGCTGGTGCGCGCGCTCACGCACGAGCTGCGCGAGAATGTCCGTCAACGGTACGTGACTCAATGCCATCGGCCGCAGGCGCTCGAGCATGCTCCGGTTGATGGCCTGCAAGTGCTCGATGATCGTCAGAATCTCCCGCGCACTTTGCTGTATCGTGTGCCGTACCTGATCCGGCAGTTCGCCAGCCGCACTGGCAATCGACGAGGCATAAGCCTTGAGACCGAAGAGGCAGGGCCCGACCTCGTCGTGCAGGTCAAGCGCAGTACGCCGCCGCTCGTCGTCCTGTGCCGTGATCAAGCGCCGGTTGAGCTGTCGATTCTCGATGCGAGCCGTTTCAAGCGCGCGCGCGAGCGCGTTGAACTGGTCGGCAATCCCGGCAAGCTCTCGCGCCTGCGGACGGGGCAAGCGTACGCCGTCACTCTGCCGCTCGAGATCGGCAAGACCGGCCGCCAGCGCGGTCAGCGGGCCGAGAACGCGGCCAAAGAGCACATAAAGAACGCAGATCATGCCAACGTTCAGCACCAAGGCCACGCCTGCCATTGCGACCAGGTTCTGCCAAATCTCAGCAATTTCGTCGGCCGGTTCACCGATGATTTCGACTTGTCCAACTTTTCGTCCGGCGGCGATCACCGGCACCACGTGAAACGGAATTGGTGGTGCTACGAGCGCCGTGAACCAGGGTGGCGCAGGTGCGCGGTCGCGTACGTTCAGACCGGCTGGCGGCATGACCGCAACACCCGAGTCGTTTCTTACCTCGATCCGCACGTGCCGAAGCGAACGCAATTGCCTAGGCAGCGTGCTCAGGAATTCCTCGGCCGGGATTTGTTGATGAACAAAATTGGCAGCGTCGCCGACGAGAAGGTCGGCCAGCCGCATCGATGCCGCAATCTCGACGCGGATCTGCGTGCGCGCGCGCAAGATCGCCAAGCTGCCGGCGAGGAGCACCGTTATCAGATCGATCATGGCGAATGCCAACAAGAGCTGAATCCGGATCGACCGATTATTCCAGACTGACCGCGGAACGGACACCAGCAATGGCGCAGTCGCGGAGCTGGATTGGGCGCTCATGACGGCTCCTCCCCCCATCGACACCGAGCCTGCGCGCTTCGGCGGCGAATTCGCTCAGGTCGGCGGTGTTATCCTAGCGGAGACCGCCACTTGTTGTCCCAACGTGATCGTTTTCAGCGTCCCAAATTTGCTCAGGACAGTCGCCCAACTTTCCGCCACGGCTGTCAGTTGGGCAGCTGTTCGCGTTCGGCCGTAGTTCCATCCAAAATCACTAAACCCAAAATCACTAAACCAAGGCTTGCAGACGGCTAGTCCTCGGGCATATCATTGGTGTGCACGGCCCCTCAGAAGGTGCTGCAAAACGGAGGACTCCCCTATGGCTTGGACAACGCCTGTTCTCGTTGAGGTGTGCAGCGGGCTTGAGATCAACGGCTATTTGCCGCCCGAATTTTAAGGCTCATTCGCTCCGGCGAATCGTATCGGCGTCTGCGGTCAACTCTCGGCGAGTTGGCCGGAGGCGTTTACGTCTCCATCTCAGCGTAGAATAACGCCGTTGCCTGTTTTAGCCAGGTCCATGCCTCCTCCTCGGCGGGGGACGCGGTTTTAGCGACCGCAGTTTCCAGATAGGCTAATTCGCGCTCAACCTTTTCGCGTGGCAGCATTGAAAGCCGACTTACCAGGATCGCGCCTTCGATCACCGCCGATTGGGCGCGGTTGAAGCCCATGAATGGGGCATGCGCCGCCGTTCGCAGCGTGCGGCAGTGGAATCTCGGCCTCAATTCGTCCTCGGTGATGCGGGTCACAGCCAGTTCGGCGTGCGCGAGAGCGCCCGTAAGACGCGGAACTGGAATTTCCGCACACAGAGTGGTCGGCCACTGATTACGCCCGGTCAGGCAGCCAGCAAAGATGCGAACGTCATCAGTGAAACTGGCTGCTGCGAACGGCACAGCCCGCAGATTGTTGAGCGTGGTCGAAGGATGAAACGGCGCAATGACCCAGCCACCGTTGTCGGCGATGATGCCTATCGGAGCAAGATGAACCCGACCTGAGTCGTCCGTCGTCGAAACAATCGTTTCCCGGATCATCGGCATGACATCATTTCTTCCCCGCGCGAAGCGTGTGACCAGCCTCAGCCAGGCGCGTCAGATCTTCAGCCGCACGATCGACAGCGCATCCCCAGTCGAGTGGAGAATCCTGCGTGTAACGCTTGCCGAGCCGCCATGCGATCTCCGCCTTCATCAATTCGCCGCCGAGGTAAAATGCGTGTGCGCCTTCCTTTTCCACACCAAGCCTTACAAACAGTGACATTGCGTCCCGCGCCACGTAGTGACCGTCGCGGTTATAGAGGTGAATGCCGTCTTCGGTGGTCTCGATGCGAAAATTGGCGTCCTTCACCTCGGCGGCCAGTTCAGCGATCTCGCGCGCCGTGTTGGGAAATGGCTTGCGGTCGTGGAGCGAAAGGAGCGCGCTGCTGTAACCTTTAGGGAGGCTCGCGTCCTCGCGGGCTGCGAACATCATGCGCCGCGCCGCGTCATGTTCCTGGATCGTCCGCCGGGTATGCGGACTTACTTGGACGACAAGCAAATTGCGGATGAAGAGCTCGGAACACACGCCGAGCAATGCCGCCGTTACGCCACCAGAATCGGCGTCCGTCAACTCCGTGAGATTTCCGGTACCCATCAGGATCTCGGCCATGGGCAAACGTCGACGCAGCTCCGCGTAGCGCTTAAGGGATTCCATGAATCCGAAATGAATGGGGTCGAGGACCGGATCGAGTATGACGCCTATACCTTGCTTGTCGGCCGCTTCCGCGGCGCGCAACAACGATGGCAGCTCGCCGTGCGGATCTGGAATAAGGATGGGCGTCGCACCGCTTTCGCACGCCACGGCAAGCGTGTTCTCCGTCAGGCTCAGCAGAAATTGGGCCCCTGCCCGCGCTCCGCGCCGCAGTTCCTCGGTATCGGCCGAGTCGACGCTCACGGTGTGGCCGTCCGCTCGCAATGTTTCGACCGCCTCTTGCAGATGCGGAAACGGCGTGTCCGGAAGGCAGCCGAGGTCGATCACGTCGGCGCCCGCTGCCTGCATCGCGCCCGCACGCGCAACGATCGCCTCTACGCTCAGCGCGGAGGCGTCGACGATCTCGGCAAAAATTCGCATGTCGTGCCGCGATAGATCTTCGCCGCGGCCATACTTTCCGAAATACGCCGGCAAATCCTTCAATTCATCGGGTCCGCGCACGAACGGGACGCCGAATTCAGCGCTGAGATGTTCAAGATTGGCGCGGCATCGGCCGGGCACCATGATCATCGTAGCGTCGATCGGACGCGGCAGTCGGCGCAGAATGATCGATTCGGTCATCAGTGCAGCAACCTTGACACCGACGTCGAACACCGACCACGCAAATCCCAGGTCCCTGGTCTCGCGAAGCACCTTCTCCAGCCGCGCGCGCGCCAGATGTCCAGTCAGAAAGAGGGTGCGATCAGACATGCAGTTCGGACTTGCGTCGCGCCAAGGTTTTCTCAAGTTCTTCGAGCGTTTCGACCACGGTCGTGCTCTCGAACGATTTCAACCGCTCGCTATTTTTCAAATCGATGCTGCGTGGATAGACCTTAACCATGCCCTTCGGGGCCTCGGTCTCGAGCTCGGGCGCGGTGTCGCAAGCAAATACGATCGTCGGCACCCGGCACTTGCCAGCCTGAGCGAAAACGTTCGTAACGAGGGTATCAGAAATCCCGAACACGCATTTGGCGACGGTGTTGGAGGTGGCCGGCGCCACGATCAAGGTATGATACACACCGTAGTAGAACAGACCGACAGGTGCGGCACTGGCCGTGGTATCGCGAAACACCCGGGCCCCCTTCGGCAGCTTGAGCTCCTGCCGATACATACGTACGACTTCCCTTGCCGCTTTGCTGACAAAGAGATCGACCTCATCAAGGTTGCCGATCATGCGCAGGCATTCCTTGAAAAAATGCCCCGATCCGGTGAGGGCCCACCCCCAGCGCGGCGTCCTAATTTTGGCCATGGCGCATTCTACTCCATTGCGCCTCCCAAGTACTATTCGATGCATAGCCCGATCGGCGCACCGTCTCGTATGACGGCAATTGCTGCAGTGTGATCGGTCGGACCAAGAATCGAGCAACGCAGCGCGCTCGTCCGCAAATAGCGCGGAAGCGCTTTGTCAACGATTCCAGAGGCGGCAAGGCTTTCGCAGGTCTCGCGGCGGGACGCTAAGTCGACGCTTTTGACAAGTATCAGCCGATCGGCACCGATTCTGCCGCTCAACCATGCCGCCAAACTGTCGGAGGTTATATCCCATGATGGAGCGATATCGGGTGCATCAAATACCATGCGTCCCGGCATCCACACTGGAACGCGCCGAGCGGCGAGACAATGTCGGATCGCATCCGGCGTATCCGCAAGGGACAGTAAGGGATTGCCGCTGGCGAGTGCGCGGCCGTACTGCTCCATCGCCAGCACCGCCATCTCGTGCGCTGCCCGATCATCGAACGCCATCCGTGATTGCGCTGCCCGTACTGCGTCGGCAAAAGGTCCGCCGCCGGGTACAATTATGACGCTTCCCGCGCAGGCTCCGCAGGCCGCGACCCATTGTTGTAGGTTTTGCGAGAAAGCCAAACTGCCGCCGAGCTTCACGGCGACGGGAGCCTCGGCTCCGCTCATTTAGGTTGCAGCCTTTGTGTCGCCAGCCGCGGTGGGATAGAGGTGATGCGCCCTGGCAACCTCGTTCGGACGATGGCGCACGATCTCGACGCCGGCTGCGCCCGGCCCCACTTCGAGCTTTTCCACACGAACCATCGTCTTCACCACCCGCGGGTGGGTCAAGATAAGCGCGGCGATCCGTTCGGCGAGCGTTTCGACCAGATCGATATGTTCTTGTGCTGCAATAATTCGGATCGAGTCGGCTATTAGGTCGTAAGAGACCACATCGCGCATGTCCTCCGCTAAGTGCTCGGAGCGACGGACCCTGACATCGACGTCGAAACGGACTTTTTGCGTTTTGCCGCGCTCATGCGCATAGGCGCCGACGCGCACGGGTAATACGAAATCGTGCAAAAATATGCGGTCGTCATCGCCCCTGTTCGGCTCGAGTGCGTACCCGCGCGCCGCGAGCAGGCGATAGTCGAGCCTGGGCGTAGGCGAACTGCCTGCATCGATCCGGCGCATGTCCTTCGGAATCAGTTCGCGCACGACGGCGATTGCCTCCGCGCTCAGCGGCGCCTGTCTGTCCTCGCCCGCACACAACGCCCGCCGAAAACCGAGCACGTCAGGCGCCGCCAGCAGCAGCCGAGGAATGTCGGGCGGTTCCAGCGAACCTGCAAGTCCGGCCATAAGCCCGCGGCTATGCGCTTCATCTGTGAAATGCCCGATCGCCGCAATATCCATGTGATCGAACAGGCGCCCACGGTCCTTTCGAACTGTGTCGATCATGACTCCGCAAAAGCCATTCTCCGCCATCAGCGCAATAAGAGTTTGGTCAACCTCGTTGTCGGCAAACATTACGCCAATCAGGCGCACCCTGCCGGCCAATGCGGAGAGCGCGCGGATACGCTCGCGACGTTTCGAATCGGAATATAGGGCAATCTTGATATAGCTGGCGCCAGCATCGGTTATAGCGCTTGCCGCACGCAGTACACTTTCGGATTCCATGCCCGGGTTGCCGGTCACCGCACTAACCGGCCGCTGCCGACCCACCACACGGATCGTCGCGGCAACAAGAGCGGGATCGGCGGCGCCAAATCCACTGCGGACATCCTTTACGTCAATGATATCAGCGCCATGACGTAGCGCGATTTCGGCCTCTAACGCATCGGTGACGCTGGCGAGCATGAGCGTCATTGAAAGATTCCTTGCCTCGCCAAGAGCTGGTATCGAACCGGCCAATCCACCGCACGCGACCAAGTGTCATTGGTATTGCCACGCATGTCCACACTCCTAACAGCAACGATCCTCCCGCTCTTGGCTTCCCGCACCGCGACGTTCATGTTGAGAATAAGATTTGAAACTTTCTGCACCCAGTCGACGATCGAATAATCCACTCCTATCCCGCACGCCAACTTCGCGTCGCAGCCGTCGCATGTCCGCAAGTCGACGGAATGAGCCTGCGCGGCGACCGCCGCAACGTCAACGACCTCAACCCGCCCCGATTTCGTCAAACGATCGCGCAATTGATTTCCGGCGCATACGAGGCGCTGCTGCTGGTCGGGCCGCGGGCCGTTTGTCGCCCCTTCGAGACCGGTGTCAACAAGTTCGAAGTCGAAGATTGCGACTTTCGGCTCAGCCGCTCCGGCACTTATCGGCAACGCGGCGAGCACGATAGCGATTGCAATTTTCCAACGGACACGCATGATACTGGCGTCTGTTGCGCGTCGGAGCGGTTCAGCCGACCTCCAAAGAGTAATCGAAAGCGATCATAGTTTAAAGTATTATAATGGGTTAGTGGGGGGCGAACGAGCCGGAGGAACAGAGGCGTGCTGCGTGGATTCTGTTTCGCTGCCTTGCTGCTGGCGGCAATATCGACTGCGTCGGCTGCCGATCAGCTCAACGTCAAGGTCGGCTATCTCGGCAGTGCCGATAAGACGGAAACGATTTCGCTCATTGAGATGCCGCCCCCCAATGACGGCGTAGCCGGCGCGGAACTCGCCACCGACGACAACAACACAACCGGCAAGTTCCTCAATCAGTCGTTCTCGCTGCAACAGATTTTGCTGAAAGACGGGGATGATCCAGTTGCCGCGGCGCAAAAGCTCGCAGACAGCGGCATCTCGCTGATCGTCGCCGACTTGCCTGCAGCCATGCTCCTCAAGGCTGCCGATGCCGGACGCCAACGCGGGATCTTTTTCCTCAATGCCGGAGCGATCGACGATAGGCTGCGCCAGGAGGACTGCCGGGCCAACGTGCTTCATACCGCGCCAAGCCGCGCCATGCTGGCCGACGCCCTAGCCCAGTATCTGGTTTGGAAACACTGGACGCGTTGGCTGCTCGTCGTCGGCTCGCACGCGCCGGACAGGCTGTTTGCCGATGCGTTGCGGCGGTCAGCGACGCGTTTCGGCGCTCAGATCGTGCAGCAACGTGAATTCAAGGACACCGGCGGCGCCCGGCGTACCGACAGCGGCTTGGTCCAAATTCAAAGTCAGATTCCGCTCTTCACGCAATCGGCTCCGGATTACGACGTGCTTGTGGCAGCCGACGAGAGCCAAGTGTTTGCGGATTACATGCCGTACCGCACCAGCCAGCCGCGGCCGGTCGCTGGCTCGGCTGGGCTGGAACCGACGACCTGGGATCCTTCGTTCGATCAATGGGGCGCCATCCAACTACAAAGTCGATTCGAGAAGAAGTTTTCCCGGTGGATGACCGCGCTCGATATGCAAGCTTGGACCGCGATACGCATGGTCGGCGAGGCCGTGTCGCATGTAAATTCGGACGACGCCAAGACCATCGTCAAATATATAAAGGGACCGGACTTCGCGTTGGCTGCGTTCAAAGGGCGCAAGCTGACGGTGCGCGATTGGGACCTTCAGCTGCGCCAGCCTATCCTTCTGGCCGACGGCCGCACGGTTGTATCGGTATCTCCGCAGGAGGGCTTTTTGCATCAATATTCGGAACTCGACACGTTGGGAATCGATCGTCCGGAGACCAAGTGCAAGCTCAAATAGTTGGGAGATCAGACGAATGTGCCTCCGGTTCATTCTCGGTATTGCACTTGCGCTGATGCTTGTCGGCCGGGCCAACGCCTACCACGCGTACGTTTCCAACGAGCGGAGCAACACCGTTTCGCTGATCGATACCGATGCCTGGAAGGTCGTGAAAACGATCAAGGTCGGACAGCGGCCGCGCGGCATTGCTTATACAAAGGACCAAAAGTACGTTCTGGTAGCCTGCGGCGACGACGACACGATCCAAATGATCGACACCAGCAGCAACACGGTCGCCGACACGCTGCCTTCCGGACCGGATCCGGAGCTTTTCACCGCGAGCCCAGACGGTAAATTTCTCTACGTCGCCAACGAGAACGACAACACCGTAACGATCATCGACATAGCACGACGGGCACAGGTCGGCGCGGTCCAGGTCGGCGTCGAGCCGGAGGGCATGGCGGTGAGCCCCGATGGCAAGATTCTCATCAACACATCGGAAACCACCAACATGGCCCATTTCATCGATCCGGTGAAGCACGAGGTGGTAGCCAGCGTGCTGGTAGACCAGCGGCCGCGCTTCGCGGCATTCACGCCGGACGGAACCGAACTTTGGGTGTCGTCGGAAGTTGGCGGAACGGTCAGCGTCATCGATCCGGCCAGGCACGTCGTCAAACAGAAAATCGAATTTGCAATCGCCGGCATGCGGCCGGATCCAATCCAGCCGGTCGGCATCAACATCACCAGCGACGACAAATTGGCCTTCGTCGCACTGGGCCCCGCCAATCACGTTGCTGTGGTTGACGTCAAGACGCATAAAGTCCTCAAATATCTTTTGGTTGGCCAGCGGGTCTGGCACATGGCGTTTACGCCTGACGGTAAATATCTCCTGACGGCCAACGGAGTATCGAACGACGTATCGGTGATCGACGTCCCTGCGCTCAAGGTCGTCAACACGGTTCAGGTGGGCGAACTGCCATGGGGCGTGGCAATGTCGGACCATTGAGACGCTGATACCGTATTGGGAAAAGCGATCGGACCGGAGGACACGGATGAAGCGCATCGGATTTTTCTTCATCCTTTTCACGATTGAGAGTGTCCTGCTCTCGCCGGCGCGTGCCGCCGACCCGCGCTATCCGGACTGGCCGTGCGTTCAGCCGAAAGTGCCAGAACTCTCGGCCACATCAATGTGGGATGGTCCCTCGATCGCTGACGTCGGCGCCAGTTGGCAGGACGATCCGAAAGTCAAGGATCTCGTCGACCTGATCGCGGCACGCCGCACGCCCTTGGACGCAGCGAAAAAAGCGATTTCCGAGTTCATCACTGGCACCCCCGCCGAAAAGCAGAAGAAAGCGAAGGAGGTCTTCGCCGGCGTTTTCGATACGTTAAGCGCGCAGCGCAGCGAAGTCATGGATGGTCTCGAGCGCGTCGCGCGCAAGGAGATGGATCTGGCCGGCAAGATCGAATTCGACGTCGGCAATCTGCACACGCTCGAGGACAAGACGGACGCAGATCAAGCAAAGGTCAAGACGCTCGCCAGCGAAATCGAGTGGAGCACGCGAATCTTCGAGGATCGTCGCAAGACGATCCGGTACGTTTGCGATGTACCGACCACGATCGAGCAACGTATCTTCGCGCTGGCACGCGCAATCCAGCAGACGCTCAACTGAGCTGGCTACTCCACGTCCGCCGGTGCGGGATCCGCTTTCTGAAGCGGAAGCCTAACCGCCTGCCAGCCATCAGTGCCGTCCGGGTACCATGCGACATTCTTGTAGCCAACGCTCAGTGCGCGTTTGGCGGCGTTCCACGACATCCAGCAATTCTTCATACAATAAATAACCAGCCAGCGGGTGCGATCGCCGCCGGTGACCTTGGCGAGACCGTCACGCAAGTATTTTTCGGTCACTGCAGCAAGTGCTCCATAGCCAGTATCCGGCAGCCAGATGCTGCCAGGAATATCCATCCTTGGATTTTCGTGCCAGATCGTGCCCGCCGGTAAATTGGCCGGACGCGGGGCGTGGGGCAGCACGTCGACGAACGCCGCGCCGGCCTTCCACAACGCGGCGGCCTCCACTGTGGTAACAACACGGGCGCCGGTAAGCGTCGCTGGAGTCCCCCCGCGATAATCTTTCATGCGATAGCCGGATGGTTCCGGCGGCTGCTGACCCCACGCAGCGGCTCCAGCGAGGACGAAGAGAGCCAGCGCCGCGACGACAGCGCGCCTCATGGCTGTCTCATGGCCTTTGCGTTAGAGTATCGGCGGTGATGCGCTGGTCCTGCTCGTTGAGGAGCGGCACGCCGTAATCAAGCAGCAGCTTATTGATAGCCGGCTGGTTAGCGGTAATGAGCTGATTCAGCTGCCTTCGCCAATTCGCATCGGAAGGGCGAACGCCCATGACGATTCGGTAAACAAGGTGCGGCCCGCCCTTTTCCTTCAGCAGCAGCGTTGCGCGCATCGGCGGGTCGGCGTGAGAGGCGTAGTATCCGGCAATCGGCCCCCACAAAATTCCAGCGTCGACCGCGTCCGACTTGATGTCATTGATCATTGCCAGGGTCGATGAATCGTAGCGCGTGTCGACAACGAGCGGATATGACTTCGCCTTCTCCATCAGTCCATCAATGACGAGGTACGTCGCCGGCGGCGTGCCGGCCACGATACCGAGCCGCTTGTTCTTTAGTCGTTCGTCGCTGAGCGTATCCACTCCAGCGAGCGGACTATCGGCCTTGGATACCAGCGCATATCCGGTCCGATAATAAGGGTTTGTGCTATCCACGAGGTCATCGCCCTGTGGGAAGCCCATAATGACGTCGCAACGGTATGACCCAAGCGTCATGCGCACGAACCCAGTCGCTTCCGGATAATAGGTGTAAGAAAGACTTTTGCCGAGCTTGGCGGCAAAAAGCTCCGCAAGCTTGTTCTCGAAGCCTTCACCCTTATCGTTCGACAACGGCAGATTATTTGGATCCGCGCAGACCCTGAGCACCTTTGGATCGACCAGTTCCAGTCCACCCTGCAGTACGCTGCTGGCTTGTCCCAGCGACTTGACCGGGGAAAGGACGGCGGTCGCGGCACAACAGGCGGCGAAGTAGATTGTCACGCGGCGCGCGGCCGCTCTTGCTGCACTCTTCACTGTCCTACCCGTTACGCCGGGCCCATGCAGGAATTCTCCCACTTTTGGGCAGCTGTCGGTTTCTCTTCGTGCTTTGCCGGACGCCCTCGGCCGAGGGCGCCGTCGGCGCGGGCCCTGAGATAGATGTAGATATCATCTATATAACACATCACGTTCCTATCGACGCCGAACGACGGCATGACGAGATCGTTGGCGGTATTGACGTCCTTCTTGCCGCCTGCGACCACGCCAAGGAAATCGGTGTAGCTCACCGTCTTGAGCGAGTTGGTCAGGTCGGGCGCATAGGAAGAGCCTGCGCCATCCGGGCCATGGCAACGGAGGCACTCGGAACTGTAGCGGCGATAACCAGAATAGGTATACCAGTCCACAGTGCCGTCTGGCTTGATGCTGTAGGTCGGAGTACCTTGCTTGTCGTAATATTTGCCGTCTTGGTTTTTAGCGGCGGTGGGATCTCCCGACCCATCCGCGTTCGCTGCGATTACGACGCCCGCCCACAGCGCTGCAACAGTGAGCACGCACGCGGCCACGAGAGCACGTGATTTCACGGACATAATCCTTGCAAGGCTCATGAAGACAAAGAACGCCTCCGGCGCGCCGCTATGGATAACGCGCCGGAGGGACCGCAGATCCGCTTCGCGAAGTCCCAAGTCTTAAGGCACTGCGAAGACTGTGAGTTGTCCGCCGAGCGCAGTGTAGTTGCTCAGCGCGGCATAGCCGCCGACTGCACCCAATCCGGCATGCGGATCGGTAAGACCGGCTGCCAGTCCGATCCCAGCCCAGCCGCCGACGCCGGACAACACCGCAACGTACTGCTTGCCGGCGTGCTGGTAGGTCATGACATTGCCGATGATGCCTGACGGGGTCTTGAATCTATATAGTTCCTTACCCGTCTTGGCGTCGACAGCCTTCAGATATCCTTCCAGCGTTCCGTAAAACACCACGCCGCCAGCAGTCGCCAGCGCGCCGGACCACACCGAAAACAGCTCGGGGTCAGACCAAACGATCTTGCCCGTCTTGTTGTCCCAAGCGATGAAGTTCCCCATGTTCGAGTCGCCGGGAGGCGGATACATGGAGAGAGTCGCCCCAACATAGGGCTGTCCCGCGGTGTAGCTGACCCGGAACGGCTCGTAGTCCATGCAAACGTGGTTCGTCGGCACATAGAACAGCTGGGTTTCCGGCGAATAGGCCGCCGGCTGCTCGTCCTTCGATCCCAGTGCCGCCGGACAGATGCCGGTGGTGTTGTGATCCTCACCGCCAGCTTGCGTCGAGTATCGCTGCACAACTGTGGGCCGACCGTAATTCGGCGAGTTCTTGTCCATGTCGACGCCGCTGGTCCAATTGACCTTCGGATCGTACTTCGCAGCAACCAACAGCTCGCCCGTTGCACGGTCGAGAGTGTAGCCGAGACCGTTGCGATCAAAGTGGGTCAGGAGCTTGCGCTCGCGGCCATTGATGCGCTGATCGGTAAGGATCATCTCGTTGACACCATCGTAGTCCCATTCGTCATGGGGCGTCATCTGATAGACCCATTTGGCTACGCCAGTATCCGGATTGCGCGCCCAGATTGTCATCGACCATTTGTTATCGCCGGGGCGCTGCGTCGGATTCCAGGTCGAGGGATTGCCCGACCCGTAATAGACGAGGTTCAACTCGGGATCGTACGAAATCCAGCCCCAGGTGCAGCCGCCGCCGATCTTCCACTGATCGCCCTGCCAGGTCTTCAGGCTGGAATTTTGCCCCACCGGCTTACCGAATTGCGTCGTCTTCTCGGGATCCACCAGAATTTGATCATCCGGCCCCTCCGAGTAGGCGCGCCAAGCCAGCTTGCCGGAATTGATGTCGTAGGCAGCAAGAGAACATTGCACTCCGAATTCGCCGCCAGAGGTGCCGACCAGCACCTTGTCCTTGACGACAAGCGGCGCCGACGTGCCGGTCTGCCCCCTCTTCGGATCGCCGTTAACGGCGGTCCAGACTTCCTTGCCAGTTTTGGCGTCGAGCGCCACTAGTTTGTCGTCGGCTTGGTGCAGGAAAATCTTGCCGTCGGCGTAAGCGACACCGCGATTGACTGTGTCGCAACACATCACGGGGATGACGCTCGGATCCTGCTTCGGCTCGTATTTCCACAGGATCTTGCCATCGTGACTCAAATCAAGCGCATAGACGATGTTAGGAAACGGCGTCGACAGGTACATGACGTCGCCCACGACAAGGGGAGCACCTTCATGCCCACGCAAAACGCCGGTCGAGAAGGTCCATGCGACCTGCAGCTTACCGACATTGCTGGTATTGATCTGTTTGAGCTGTGAGTAACGGGTATTGGCGTAGTTCTTTGCTGGCATCACCCACTGATTTGGGTTCTGCGACATCTTCGCGAGATCGTCCTGGGCGTAGCTGAAGCCGCCGACAAGCACGGCCACCGCGCCCACCAAGGTACCTATTGTGAGAGACATGCAACGCATCGTGCGTCCTCCCTACGATGTTGTCATCGGGGGGTGCACCGACGTGAACAAGCCCAAAGCAGGCTTGACCTCGCGGCGCAAACCCGTGCCTCGGGAAGCATGTCCGGCAGCGTGTCACAGCATGAGCGCAGTGCGAATTTTTTTCTCGCTACCCGCGTACGCCTTCGAAGAAACGCCAACCCTCCCTAAACAGCGGGCGTCCTTGAAGCCGGAAACTTCATCGATACTATGCCCGCACCGGTTGGCGTGCAATAGCAATTCACGGCAGCGGTGCGTCCCAACATTTGCAGGGTGGAATGTGTTGGGAGAGGTTCGCAACGCACAGCAAACATGAATCGTACTCATGAAAACAACACGTCGCCATTTTGTTAGATCAGTATCAATTTGTGTTTTGCTGATTGGAGTCCTCCTCTGCAGGTCAGCAATATTGACCTATTCACAGGAGCGTCTGAAACCGCTGACCGTCGACCAGGTCGCGCCAGGCGTTTACGTCCACACCGGCGCGATCGCGCTGATGACGGCCGCCAACGAAGGCGGGATCGCCAATGTCGGATTCGTAGTCGGCAGCGACGGCGTCGCGGTCGTCGACACCGGAGGCAGCGTACGCGAGGGCCGCCGACTGCTCGCGGCAATCCGCAAAATCACCAACAAACCAATCCAGTATGTGATAAATACCCACGGCCACCCCGATCATGTGTTCGGCAACGCGGCCTTCGGACCGCCAACCATCTTCATCGGCCATCATAATTTGCCGCGCGCATTAGCGGAGCGAGGCGCGTATTATCTTAAATCATTTCGCCCGAGCATGGACGGGCTTCTTGACGATGTGAAGATCGTCCCACCGACACTAACTGTCGCCGATCGGATGAAACTCGACCTCGGCCACCGCCCACTCACGCTGCAAGCGTGGCGCGCATCGCACAGCGACAGCGACCTCACTGTTCTCGATGAAGCGAGCGGAACGCTCTTCGCCGGAGATCTGGTCTTCGTGCGTCACATCCCGGTTATCGACGGGAGCATCCGCGGCTGGCTCAAGACAATTGACGATCTTGCGAGAATTCCCGCGCGACGGGTTATTCCCGGCCACGGCCCGGCACCGGCGCCTTGGCCTGCCGCACTAGCCGACGAAAGAGGTTACCTGCAGCGGCTAGAGAGCGATTGCCGCGACCTGATTAAGCGTGGAGTGCCGCTGTCGGTCGCGTCGCAGGTTGCCGGGTCATCCGAAAAATCCCGCTGGGAGTTATTTGAGGACTATAATGCACGCAATGCCACGGCTGCGTATTCCGAGCTGGAATGGGAATGAGCACGCGCCCCGGCAAAAGCAGGAGGCAGATCGATGATAGGGAAGAAATTACGGTGGTTGGGGCTGGCTCTGCTGGCGGGGGCAGTGGCATGGGGCGCGGTTCAAACTGCGCCGGTGGCGGCTGATGATGATCCATGGCCGCAGATTGCGGCCGCTGCGTTCAACGGGCGGCCGCTTGCCGACGGCTCCGGACTCATCACCCTCGAGATGCCGGCGCGAGCCGAGGACGCCGCAATTGTTCCGGTCACGATGCGCACGATCCTGCCCCGAGACGACACCCGCACGCTTCGATCGTTCACCCTCATTATTGACCAGAATCCTTCGCCGGTCGCCGCCACGTTCAAGGTCGGTGCCGGCGTGACGATGATTTCGACGCGGGTCCGTGTGAATTCCTATACTAACGTCCACGCGGTGGCCGAGCTCAGCGATGGCAAGCTTTACGTCGTCAAGATTTATGTGAAGGCTTCCGGAGGCTGCTCGGCGCCCATGACAAGCAGCGCGGAAGACAAGACCACCTTGGGTCAAATGCGTCTTCGGCAATTCGTCATGGCGTCCGTGGGGCCGGCGGCCGCATCGCACGAAGCGCAGATCATGATTCGCCACCCTAACAATTCCGGCCTGCAGCGCGATCAGGTTTCGCTGCTCTACATTCCGTTATTCATCGTCCGGAAATTGAGTGTGTGGCAAGGCGACCAGCTTCTCCTGGAGATGGAGGGCGGCATATCGATCTCGGAAAATCCCAACATCCGGTTTTCCTATGTGGCGAACGGCGCCGCCATGTTCCGCGCAGAAGCTGATGATACTGAGGGCCATGTCTTCAAAGACGAGTGGCCGGTCCAGGCGATGTGAAGGGCGACGTCAGAAACAGCGAACTTCCGCTTCCGCCTGCGCCCGGCGCAGATCCTCGACCGCCGAACGGGCGATGTCTGTCGAACGAAATTCGCCGCCGAGGTTTCCCGGCACCTGAGCCATGCTCAGGACGGTTTCCGCCGTTACATATCGATCATAGGGCAACAGCGAGGCGATGACGTCGATTGAACAAGAACATTTCTGCAGCGAGACCTGCGATTCCCCATTGGCTTTCATGCAGCCAAAAACGTAGTCAACGCGCGCGGACGTCGGATAATCGTTGAGCTCGGCTGCTTGTGCCTTTGAATTTGTGCCGCAGGCAAGCAGCATAACGCCAAGCCCAAACCCAACCGATATTGTAACGCGAGGCATGATCAAATTCCCTGCTGTGGCTCCTGCTCTGGAGCGATCTGCCCCCTTCTGTGGCCGAGTTTAAGCTAGCCGCGGCGCGTTGTCCTATGGCGGCTAGCCGTTACATTTCCGCTGACCGGCAGGCGCGTGAGCGCACGTTCGTCGGCCACTGGGCTCCGAACGACGAAAACACTCGGAAACCCGGCTGGTGATTTCAGCGTTTGATTGCCTTACTTGAGTGGCAACGCTTTGACCGGCATCGGCGCTTCTGCAGTCTGGACCGGCGGCGACCACAGCGGGATGACCAAGCGGAACCAACCGCGCGTGTCATATCCACCATAGTTCTCCTGCCACACGGTCTCGGTGAGATAGACCTGCAGGTCGACCGGACCGAAATTGTAGCCGACAAGGCCGCCGAGTGCGAACTGGCTCTGCCTCGCGTAACCGACGACCGGCGTAGAGAGGTCCCAGGAGCCGAACCCCACCGGGCCAATCTCCCATTTGTCGAACTTATGGGTGGCTGTTAGGTCCAGGTTCAGCCAGTCGGGATTGCAGCCGCCGGTGATCCCGGTTACCAAATTCAAGCACGGGGAAACCTGCCCCCTGCCGGGAACGAACTGGTCGAAGTCAATGCCGTAGGCGGCGGTAGCTGAGAGATTCCAACCATCTTTGGTATAGCTCAGCGCGAAGTCCTGTCTCAGTGAATTCGTGCTCCAGCCAAGCGGCGTGTCGACGTCGAAATAATTGCCGATCCCGTAGCTGAAGCTGAAGCCGTTGCCGAGGTCCCAGGCGATCATCCCCAGCAGAAGGGGATTGTACATGCTGTAATTGTAGGAGGTGCCTACCGTCCCCGCTTCGAGTTCCGGCGCTGCGCCCACCGCTTCGACTCTGCCGCCCAAAATGGTCCACGGCGTCGACCAAATAAGCACTGGGATATTCACGCCCAAGGCCGTGTTCGGCGAGGTGCTTCGGACACCCCAATCGAACGTATCGATGTAGTAAAGGCCCTGCGGCAACGGCGCCCCTACTGCGAGTCCCACTGTCTCACCCGGCTGCATCACCGACCCGGCCAGCGCCGCCGGGGCGGCACTGCAGACCGATAGCACGCACGCTGCGCAAAACTTCGCCAGCTTACCTGCGATTCCCGCTGTGCAATTCATCCGCTGATCCTCCCCAGGTTGCATCGACGGCGTTGCAGCTGTTCGCGGTACACTTGCCGGGCTTCATCTCCCTTTCGTTCGCATGCTCAAGGCCGGCCTGTACCGGCCCGTTCAAACAGCTCGGCAATAGCCAAACGTCTTTGCAACGTCGCGAACGTTAACAGTTTCAGTCGGGATAGCTTCCGGCAGCGTGTCACAGCCTGGGCGGGATCAGAGGGATCGCATTCCGGCTCCCTCGCCGATCCCCGACTTCCGAAAGCACGTCAGCCTTTCCCGCGACCGACGCCCTTTGAAGCCTGGAAGCTTAGAAACAGTTTATGCTTGGTCCACTTGCATGTCGTCGCGTATTTGAACGGATGTACTTCTTTCTTCGCTGGTGTGACTAAAATGTCACCAAAAAGTTGCATTCCACACATTCTACAAGCAAAAACAAATGTTTCCGGGGTGCCAAATCAGCCATTCGGTTGTGGAACAAATCCCTGGAGGGGATGTGCGGCGGGTGGCAGATACAGCGCCCGTCCGCACTGTCAGCAGATCGGCGCTTGGCTGCCGCACTTGCGGATCGTGTCCAGCACCTTAAACGCGCTGATATGCTCGGCGACATCATGGACCCTGAAGATCGACGCGCCGCACATGGCCGCCGCAAGATTCGCCGCAACGGTACCGATCAATTGTCCTTCGATGCCGCCCTTGACCAGCGATCCCAGAAACGTCTTGCGCGAGACCCCGACCATAATCGGACAGCCAAAGTCGGCAAGCTCGCCGAGTCGGGCGATTACTTCGACATTCTGGCGAGCGGTCTTGCCGAAGGCAATTCCAGGATCGAGGATGATGCGCGAGCGTGGAATTCCCGCAATGTTGGCAAGTTCCAGAGAACGAGCAAAAAACCGCCTGATCTCGCTAATGATGTCCAGCGATGCGTCCTTCTCGGCTCGATTGTGCATGATCACCACTGCGGCCCGGCCGCCGGCAACTGCGTCGGCCATGGCAGGATCCTTCTGTAAGCCCCAGACGTCATTCACCAGGATAGCACCCCCCTCGATCGCACGCGCAGCAACGCTGGCTTTATAAGTATCGATCGACAGCGGGACTTCGAGCTTCGCCGCCAGTTCGGTCAATGTCGCTTCGACGCGTGAAAGCTCTTCGGCCTCGGTGACGGGAGCGGCGCCAGGCCGGGTCGACTCGCCGCCGACGTCGATGATATCGCAGCCCGCGCCCGCCATCGCAGCCGCATGCGCTAACGCGGCTTCCGTGGCAACAAAACGTCCGCCGTCGGAAAACGAATCCGGCGTCAGGTTGAGAATTCCCATAACCAGCAGACGGCTTCCAATTTTTTCAAGAAACGCGTCACGCCGTGCGCACTGCTCCGCGCGCATTGGCTCTGTCTTTCTTCCGTGGGAATTCGCAGTGGTATCGTTTGATCGTCCAATTCGGGTGCTCGCCAATCCACTGCGCGAGATAAGGTTGAGCTCCCTGCACGCACTCACGCAGCGAGCCGTGCCAGAAATACTCGATTCGCTGCTCCTCGCATTGATTAGGGTGCGACAGTGCGCAAACGGTAAATACGATGGCGACTATGTCCATGACATCGGCTCCGCCGCTTAGACGCTGCATCCTATGCGATTTTACCGCAATTAGGTATCTGACAAGAAACTTGCACCATTTCTGACAAAAATTTCGCCTTTGCCCAGTATCGCCATATCCCCGGCAAGCCGTCTGAGCGGTTGACGCATGAGCTTAGCGGCGCGCTTACTGTGGGATTCGACCATCGCTGCCATGAATCGATTGCCGAGGAGCTGGTGCACGCCGCAATCGACGAATGTCGGCGATAATGCACCGCAGCCGCCGAGAAATATGGTGCCGCGCTTGAGAAGATATCCAGGAAGCCGTCCGGCCCTGCCCAGCACGACCACCGTACCGGCAATCATCCTGCCGCCGGCATAAGGTCCGGCATCACCTTCGATGATGATCGTGCCGCGCCGCATGCGATCACCGGCGCGTTCGCCGGCGTCGCCGCGAACAACGACGATTCCGCCGCGCGTTCCACTCATCTCGCCCGGCAGCGGCGCGCCGAGCCGATCGCCGGCCGCGCCCGTTATCTGAAAGACGCCGGACTTCATGCCGGAAGCGGCCCACGGCCCCGCATTGCCCCGCACCGTAAGCCGGCCGCCGCTCATCAGCCGGCCGGCTTGGATACCAACATCGCCCTCGACCAAAAGCTCACCACCCGCCATCTCGCGGCCTACATAATCGAAACGCTCACCGCCGCCCTCGATGCAAATTTGCTCGACGTCTCCCATGCGCAACCGAAACACATCACCGACTTCGATACGATGGCGCGTCGTCTGCAATTCAAGACGTTCGATCTCGCGCACCGATTTGCCGGCTAAGCGATGCGACACCAGCGGCGACAAATCGAGCCGCTGGCGAGGATTCTCTCGGAGCGTGAAGATCAGGCGTGTCACGGCAGTAACTTTCGCAAATAGTAGTGATGCGGGCCGAGTTTGCCGCCGTAATTGCCGGCGCCGATCCGCGTCGCGCCGCGTTTGGGACCAAGCTTGACGATCGCCGCAATACCGGCGCGCATGGCCGAAGCGACAGCATCGGACGTCAGCCCGTCGATGACGATCTCCAGTACCGAGCTAGCGTCGCTGTCGAGCTCCGTCTTCACGACGCCGCGCAGTGTTGGACAATAAGCGTCGTTGGTGGAGGCTGAAACGCCTTTATATTTCGAGCCGACTTTCGAACCGGATCGAACGATTCCGCCTGGAAACGGCGCAATTACATCCGGAGCTTTAGCGATTGCCGCGGCGGCCGCCTCGGCCGCAGCCCGCGTAGTCTGGGCCGTACGGCCGATAATAAGAAGGTTACCGCCGCCGACCGCTTGCTTGGTCAAACCAGAGGTCGCCTCGCACACAAACTCTCCGTCCATGACGGGAATGCGCCAGAAGTGCTTGGCGCCAACGCGCTTGGAAATCTGCCAGCCGTCGCCGAAATAACGCAGCCCATCGCCGAGACGTAGCAACTCTTCACCTTCGAGGCCAGAATAGCAAGCCGAACTCGGACTCGTAAGCACGCATTGTCCAACGCGGGTCTGCACCTGTTTCTGCAGTTCGGCTGTCGATACTGCAAACAGCAAAACCCGAATTCCCGGCCGGCCGTCCGGGGTGTCTTTGCCGCTGAGCTCGCGATCAATACCGGCCTCGCAGCCGCAACCGATTACCGACGTGGCCATACCAGTCATGGTAACTGCGGCTTGTCGCGCCCACTTCGTGCTGTCGGCGGTGATGATGAGCGCCGTTGCCCGCATGCCAAAGGCTTCGGCGAAAGTGTCGTCAACTTGCACACCTTTGACGATCAAGTTCGGCATGGCACAAATTCAAACGGCTCCGGCCGACCCAGCGCGTGGGCCGGAACTTTGAACAACTCTTCCGGCACTCCGTAGCGCTCTTCATAATACTCTTTCATCCGCCGATCGATCGCGCGATCGCGTCGCAGCGCGACGGTAAGGGCGCGGCCCCACGTGCGGTGCGTAATCTCGCCGTCACGCACTACGAGTTCGCCGCCCTTGAATACAAGCGCAGCGGAGCGAAACATTTTGGCGCGGTCGGCGCCGTCCGCATACACTGCTACGTCGGCTACTGCACCAGCACCAAGATGGCCACGATCGGTCAAGCCGAAAAGGCGCGCCGGCGCAGCTCGGGTCATGGCGGCGATCTCGGTAAGCGTATATTCGCGCGTGATTGATGGCAGCGTCGTCATTGCCATTGCCGCATTCGGCAGATCAGCGATCCATCTCGCGCGCAGATCACGGCTCATGAGCAGTGCGAAAATCTCAGGATAGCTTGTAAAGGGTGCGCCGTTTGGGTGATCGGTGGTGAAGAACACGCGTTCGGGTTTGTCGATCAGCAAAAACAGTTCGAGGCCAACGGCCCATTGGACGGCGTTATAGAAATCACTGCGACGATAATCATATGGCACAATGCCGGCGCCGTTGGCGTCGCCGTCGAGGATCAGCCACTTTTTCGGCCGCGCTCGATGCCGCGCGTTGAACTGCCGCAGCACGTCCGCCGAGATCGTCACCGTAGGCCCAAACATGACCTGGCCGACGTCGATGGTCACCTCCGCCGCCGCGTTCACGGCCTCCGCGAGCCGCGCCGCCGCAGAAGAAAAACCTCGCTCTCCTTCGGAGCCATAGCCATAGAATTGCAAATGGGCGAGATGCAGGGGCAATCCTTCCGCTGCTGCTATCGTATCGAGCGCGGTCTCGACATTTCCCGCAAGCCCGAGGTTGTTGCAATGCACGTGAAGTGGGTGCGGCACGCCGAGTGTGTTGACGGCGCGCTGCAACGCTTTCACGATTTGTCGTGACGAGACCCCATAATGGGGTACGACGTCGTCCAGCGAGAACGCTCGCACGTTTTCCTTGAATGCAGCGGCGCCGCCTGCATTGACGACCTTGATGCCGATCGAGCGCGACATTTCGAGGATCCAGGCGACGTAATCCTCGATGGCCGATTCGCTCTCGTTGGCGTGCAGCAGGCTGAGCAGATAATCGTCGTTGCCGAGCACTGCGAGCGTGGCCTTGTCGATGATTGGAGTGTCCGCCAGTTCAAGATGAGCATGCAACGCGTAATGCGGCGATACCGCAGGCTCGACGACGGTGGTGAAGCCCATCGCGGCGTAGCAGCATCCGGTTTCGAAGGTGGACCATCCGGCGTAAGACAGGGGCGTGGCGGCCGGACGCGGCATGGCGGCGCGGTGATATTCAGGCAGCAACAGACGCGCGGTGTTTACGTTCCAGCCGGCGATATGCGAGTGGATATCGATGGCTCCTGCCATAACGATCTTTCCCGTCGTGTCATAAGTCGCGTCGGGTCGCGCCTCGCTCGGTGTGTCGATGATGCGGCCATCGCGCATCCACACGTCACCCACGTCGTCACGGCCATTGGCCGGATCGATGACACGGCCGCCGGCGAGGCGCGTCAGCATCGCCGCGCTCCATCGTACGGCAGCACGGACGCAATGCGCGAAATTGCATCGGCGACGGAAATCAGTTCGCTTGGCTGCGATGCGGCAACCGCCACCAGCGTCCCAGTCGATGGCGCATAATGGACGGCACCATGATCGACGGCCGGAGTGCCGACGGCAATATGGACGCGCGGCGGCACCTGGAAGCCGGCTTCCGCAGCCGTCAGAGCGATGGTTGGCGCCGCTTCACGCCACGGTGGCGCTTCGGCCCGATAGGCCGAAATCCAGATAACGCAATCGGTTTCGCCGCAGCCGATCAGACGTCGGCTGTCGAACAGCCACGGATCGTGGTGTGGATAGCCGCGGCCAAATCCAGTGCGCATCGGCAGGCCCGTCATCCAACCGCAGACCTGCAGAGCACCGAGCGCATTGTCCGCCGGGAACAGCGGCAATGTGGAGAAGCGGGTCGTTGCATTTAGATCATCCACTAGGCCGCACAACATCTCGATTGTCAGCGCCTCGACATGCGCGACGGACCAAATCGCGACACCAAATCGTGAAGCTTTGAGATCGCGCGAAACCTGCTCCAGTGTTCTGGCCGCTATCGCGGTTTTGCCGATGGATCGGCCGGCGATGCGCGCGCGCAACGCAGCGAGCAGCACCGGCAGATCGCGCGACTCTCTACCGACGAGCCTCACGCTGTGTCGGCCCGCAGCCGCTGTTGCTCCGTCGTTCTCAGGACAGAGCCAAAAAATGCGGCGGGCCATCCTGGCAGATCCCGAAACGAGTTGCTGAAATGGTCCGCTCTGAGAAAGCGGGCCCGCCAAAAGCAGCGTGTCGGCGTGCGCATCTGCCTCGGCCGGCGTCGTCAACATCAGGCCGGAGGAACGCGCGATATCTAGATCCCCCAACAGGCTTTCTGCATGCATATGGTCGATAACGGCGCCGATGCGCTGCGCTAACGATATTGCTGCGCGGGCGCCGGCAATATCGGTGCCCAGCCCGGTAATGAGCGGCTGATTGCTCGCAGCAACGAGCTTAGCCGCTTCGGCAACCGCAGCATCGAGGGCCACCGGCTCACCCGCAATCCACGCGCGCTCCATCGCCGCTCCCGCGTCTAAAGCGGATCGAAAAGTCCCCGGCCTCAGTCGTATTTGACGTAGGCGAAACGCTGATCCTTTTCCGGAGTGCCTTCGAGCGCGCCACCCTCTTTGGCAGGTTGCCAGTGAACGACATCTTCGATCTTTTTGGCTAGCTCGAAATCCTTGTCGGTGATGCCTTTGGCGGCATGATTTTGCAGCCGCACTTCGACCCAGGCGTAGGACGCGGTGATGTCCGGATGATGCCACGCCGCCTCGGCGAGGTGGCCGACCGTGTTGATGACCATCAGCGTTCCCTTCCAGCTGTTGGTGCGATATTTGCGACGTATCCAGCCGTTCTCAAGAAACCAATGTGGCAGGTCGCGCTTGAGACGCTGCTGAACTTCTTCATCGGTATAAGTTCGCTCTTTGGAACCTTCGGCCATGACTGCGCCCTTCCGCGTGCGGGTTTGGTCCAGATTGCAAACCGAAACGGGATGACGCAGTTTAGTCCTGTATTCCTGTTGGCAAAACCCCGGCGAACACCGATTTCGGGAGTTGCGCTTGTATACCGGCGTCCCCCAGCCAGACCGGATTACGGTCACCATTCCGGCGCGGCTGCATTTGGGTTTTCTCGATCTCAATGGCGGACTTGGCCGGCGGTTCGGCAGCATCGGGCTTGCCATTAGCGATCTCAAAACCAGCCTCACAATCTGGCGAACGAAGTCCCCCGAAGTTTCCGGTCCCGAACGTGACCGGGTACGACAATACCTGGAGATTATGCAGCACTCGCTCGCGCTTGACGAGACGCATGCGGTGAACGTTACCCAGACCGTTCCCGCGCACGTCGGCCTCGGTTCCGGAACTCAGCTCGCTCTGGCCGTGGCGGCGGGCGTGCGGCGCTTGCACCATCTGCCTTTGGATATTGAAACCGATGCATTGAAACTCGGACGCGGGGCGCGCTCGGGAATTGGAATCGGACTGTTCCGCCGTGGCGGGTTGGTTGTCGACGGCGGCCGTGGCGCCACTGCAACGGCGGCACCGATCGTCAGCCACATGACGTTCCCGCACGATTGGCGCATTCTGATCGTGCTCGACCCAGCACATCGCGGCATGCATGGGGCGGAAGAGTCGGCAGCTTTTGCTTGCCTCGCACCGATGTCGGATGCCGAGGCTGCCCATCTTTGCCGGCTGGTTCTTATCAAAGCGCTGCCAGCACTGGCGGAACACGACATGACGAGTTTCGGCGCCGCGATCCAGGAATTGCAGCAACGGCTTGGCTGTTATTTTGCTCCAGCGCAGGGCGGCTCACCTTTCACCAGTCGAGCCGTTGCCGCAGTGCTGGCGACGCTCGAGGCCGCCGGTGCCCACGGCATCGGTCAAAGCTCCTGGGGACCGACCGGTTTTGCGTTTGCCTCGTCGGCTGACGAGGCCGACCGCATCACAGCGATTGCGCGCCAGTGCGTGCACAGCGAAGGGCTAGACATCCGCATTTGCAGCGGGCTCAATCGTGGAGCGGAGATCGTCGCGCATATACAGTGCTCCGCCCACGACGAATAGATCAGGAGGACGCCATGGCGGACAAGAACATCATTCACATGGCCACGCCAACCAAGCACGTCAGTCCGTTCGACGTGAACATGGCGCTCGACGCCGGATACGACGCGGCTCTCGTATACACGAACGTGACTCTCGAGGAAGTAACGTCGTTGGTTCAAGACGCTATCTTCTCGCGACCGCCGAAGCTCGGCGTCCGTACGGCGATGTTCTTCGGCGGCAAGAACGCGAACGTTGCGCTCGACATGATGGCACGAGCCAAGAACGCGTTGGTGCCCCCATTCGCCATTTCCTTCTTTGCCGATCCCGCCGGTTCGTTCACCACAGCAGCCGCGATGGTAGCTTGCGTCGAAAAGATTCTGAAGGACAGAAAACAGCGTACCCTCAGGGATCTTAAGGTCGCTGTGTTCGGTGCCACCGGCGTTGTCGGATTTGCGTCAGCGGTCATCGCCACGATGCAGGGCAGCGACGTCACGCTTGTCGGCTATGACGGTATCAAACGCGTCACCGACGCCGCCCAGGAGATCAAACGCCGTTTCGACGTGGACGTGCACGCAGCGGACGGCAGCGACGACGACAAGAAGTCGATCATTCTCGCCGAATCCGAAGCGGTGTTCTGCGCCGGTCGCGCCGGCGTGGCGATCCTGTCAAATGCCCAGCTTGCCGGGGCGAAGAGGCTGACGATTGTCGCCGACGTGAATGCGGTCCCGCCCCCCGGCATTGAGGGGCTCGATGTGCAGGCGAACGGCCAGGAAATCACGTCCCACGGCACGTTGGGACTGGGTCCGTTGACGATCGGCAACATCAAATACAAGACAGAATTCGGACTGTTTCAAAGAATGATTGCAGCGACAAAGCCAGTGCAATTCGATTTTCGCGACGCCTTCGCGTTGGCCCGCGAGATCAATGGCTGAAGGCAATTCCATTCTTATTGCCGCGATTTCCGGCCGCGCCCTGGCGCAATCGGCGCACCGCGGCGGCTATCATCCGCTTGTTGCCGATTTTTTTGGTGATCAGGACGCTCTACAGGTAGCCAAGAATCACGTGCGGCTCGCCGGCTCCCTCGAGCGCGGCATCGAGGAGGATGCGCTGTTCAGCGCGTTGGATGCGCTCTGTGCGCGCGACCAACCTCTGGGAATTGTCTGCGGCAGCGGATTTGAAGACAGACCCCAATTACTCGAACGCATCGCCGAGCGCTGGCGGCTGTTTGGCAACAGTGCCGCGGTTGTTGCTAAGGTCAAGAATCCTGAGACGCTTTTGGCCATCTGCTGCCAGGCCTCGATCCCAGTGCCGGATTTCTGTTTGGAAAAGCCGCAGCACCCCGCCGATTGGCTCGCTAAGCGCAGAGGCGGTGCAGGCGGCAGCCATATCAAGCCGGCGGAGAACGGGATCGGCGATCGTATCTATTATCAGCGCAAAGTGCCGGGTGTTCCGATATCGGCGCTTTTTCTCGCCGACGGCGCGAGCGCCACCGTGCTGGGCTTCAGCAGCCAATGGCATTTGCCTACGGCCGACAAGCCTTATCGCTACGGCGGAGCCGCGCAGCCCGCGATTCTGCCGGGCCACGTCGCCGTTTTACTTACTGCCGCCGTCGTCCGCCTCAGCGCCGCAGCGGCGCTTATGGGCCTCAACAGCGCGGATTTTATCCTCGATGGCGAGCAATTCTGGCTCTTAGAAATCAACCCGCGCCCGGGCGCAACACTGGACATTTTTGAATCGACGCAGGCTTCCCTCTTTTCCCTGCACATGGCAGCATCCGCCGGCCAGCTGCCGCCGGCTCCGTGCTATTCCGGCCGTGCCAGGGCGGCCGCAATCGTGTATGCTGAGAGAGATATTCCATTATTTCCAGCGCTGACCTGGCCGCACTGGACCGCCGACCGCCCGCAGCAGGGAATTGCGATAAGAGTTGGCGAGCCGTTGTGCACTGTTTACGCTTGCGGCACGGATGCGATAGAGGCCAGAGCCGGAACAGAGGAACGGCGCAAACAGGTTCTCGCTTGGGCCGCAGGTCGATTATGACGACGGTGCCAGCAGTCAGCGTGAATGAAAACGCGGCCAAACTGGTTTCGCAACTCGTGGCGGACGCAGAGCAGCTAAGGCTCGGCGTTTCACGCGGCGAGCTTGGCGAAATGTTGATCGATGCTGGCAGCCGAAATCTTGGCGGCATCGCCGCCGGTCTGCGCATTGCGACTATCTGCATGGGCGGGCTTGGCGACGTGACGTTGGCGCCATCTTCGGCAACGCCGCGCTGGCCATGGACGCTGGTTGTGCACTCCTCAAATCCGGTGATCGCATGCCTGGCAAGCCAATACGCCGGCTGGCGGTTGACCGATGACGGTCCCGGCAAAGCGTTTTTTGCTTTGGGCTCGGGACCGGCGCGCGCGCTGGCGCGCCGCGAACCACTGTTCGAGCATTTAAACTACGCCGACAGTGCCGCACATGCCACTTTGGTGATCGAGAGCGCCGGGCCGCCTCCGGCCAAGGTTGTTGCCAAAGTTGCCGGAGATTGCCGCGTCAGTCCGAACGATTTGACGATTATCTTTGCGCCGACGCAAAGTCTAGTTGGCAGCACGCAGATCGGCGCCCGCGCCCTCGAAGTCGCTTTGCACAAGACTCACGAATTGGGCTTTCCGGTCGAACATATCGTCGACGGCATCGGCGCCGCGCCGCTGTGCCCGCCGCACCCTGACTTCGTCACGGCGATGGGACGCACTAACGATGCCATCATCTTTGCCGGCCGGGTTCAGCTCTACGTAACCGGGCCAGCCGATGACGCGCGCGCTCTCGCCGGCGAGCTACCAAGCAATGCCTCGCGCGATTATGGCCGACCATTTGCGCAAATCTTCAAAGACGTCAAAGGGGATTTTTACGCGATCGACCCAATGCTGTTCAGTCCGGCGAAAGTTACGGTGACGGCGCTCGAAACTGGCGAAAGCTTTCACGCTGGCGAGATGGATTTGGGCCTGCTCGATGCCTCCTTTACTTGAGCACGTCGGCCGCGGAGCCGCTGGCGCTCGGGCGCTCATCGGGCTGGTCGTCGAACGCGTAGATTGGCATGCCCGCGAATTGATCGCAGCGCTCCGGATGCGCGGCATGGAAACAATTCCTGTTCGGCTGACGCGTTGTGGATTTGCCACGCAAAGCGCCACCGGCCTGCACATCGATGGGTTCGACAGCACACTTCCGCATGCGATCATTGTGCGCAGCATGGCGGGCGGCACGTTTGAGGCGGTCACCCTGCGGCTCGGGGTTCTGCATGCGTTGCGCGAACTCGGCGTTCCAGTATGGAACGATGCACGCGCCATCGAACGTTGCGTCGACAAATCGATGACGAGCTTTCTGTTGTCCCGCGCGGGCATTGCCACTCCCGCAACCTGGACGACGGAATCATACGAAGCGGCGCGCGCAATCGTGCGGCGGGAGACAGCAGACGGGCCGCTGGTGCTCAAGCCGTTGTTCGGATCGCAGGGACGCGGCCTCCTGCTGATCCGCACGCTGGAAGATCTGCCGCCGGCGGAGCAGACCGCAGGGCGGGTGTTCTATCTGCAGCGCTTCATCGGTGTCGAACGCGGCGGCTATCACGATTTTCGCGTGCTCGTGGTGCATGGCCGCATCGTAGCCGCCATGCAGCGGCACTCCGCGCATTGGGTTACCAACATCAAACGCGGCGGGCGACCGGTGGCGGTCGCCGTCAATGACGAGCTGAAATCCGTGGCGCTGCGTGCGGCGGCGGCGGTTGGCGCCGCATTCGTCGGCGTCGATATTATCTACGGTGCGGATCAGCGACCGAACGTGCTCGAAGTCAACAGCATGCCGGCCTGGTCAGGCTTGCAAAGGGTCACCGCCGTTAACATCGCTTCCGCCTTCGCCGACTGCTTTGCCGAAGTTGTCGGCGTCCGCGACACGCGGGGCGCCACCGCATGAGTTCGCACGCCCAAGAAATAGCAGGGGCGTTCGTGTGGGCCTGTCTTGCCGAGCTTGACGCGCCGAAGCCAGGCAACGTGCATGCTTTTGCCAGCGGCCACCGCATGACGATGGGAGATTTTATTCACAGCGCACACGCCGCCGCGGTTCCCTTATCGGCTGAGGGTGCCCGCATTGGGGCGCGCATCCTCGGCGCGGTAGAGGCAACCTCGGCTGCGGTTGGCGCAAACACCAATCTCGGTATCATCCTGCTCTGCGCGCCCCTGGCAGCGGCGGCCGACACAGACCTCCAGAAATCCCAATTGCGCGCGGCGCTTAGCCAGGTTTTGCGCGGTCTCGACGTTGAAGACGCCGCGCTAGCGTTTCGCGCAATTGTCAAAGCGGCGCCCGCCGGACTTGGTAACAGCACCCGTCACGATGTGTACGCGCCGGCAGCCGTCAATCTGTTGGAGGCGATGGCGGAGGCGGCGAATCGCGACCGCGTGGCGCGGCAGTACACGACGGACTTCGCCGAAATATTCGAGTTGGGATTACCGTTGTTCGAGGCGGCGCGAAATTCTCACGCGGAGCAAAAATGGGCGACGCTGGCGGTTTTCTTAGGCTTTTTGGCGGGATTTCCGGACAGTCATATCGTGCGCAAGCTAGGTGCCAAAAAGGCCGCAGAAGTTCAGCGCGAAGCGACAAAATTCCAGAGCAGATTGCGCTCAGCCGAACGGCCAGCGGAGATACTGCCCACATTGCTGGCTTGGGACGCCGCCCTCAAAGCCGAAGGAATTAATCCCGGCACAAGCGCCGACCTTACCGTGGCGACGCTCTTTGCCGATCGATTACGGACCGTCTTGCCGCCGCTGCTGAACAGTGGTTGACTTTGATCTGCGGAGCTTTCGTTCCGCCGCTATCTGGCTAACCGGTCCGGCCACCCATGCCGGGCGCTGACAACAAGGATAGATGTTACCAGACAGGCAGATCAGCCTATGCGTTTTCAGTTTCCTTGGGAGGAGATGGCGATGGCAAAGATCAACGGACTCTGCGTCGGTGAATCGCTCGTCGGAGACGGTAACGAAGTTGCTCATATCGACCTCATCATGGGCCCGCGTGGCAGTGCGGCCGAAACGGCATTCGCGAACTGCCTGACCAACAATAAAGATGGCTTCACGTCGTTGCTTGCGGTGGTGGGACCAAACCTGATCGCCAAGCCCGCCACCGTGATGTTCAACAAGGTGACGATCAAGGGCGCCAAGCAAGCGGTACAAATGTTTGGACCGGCACAGCACGCCGTCGGAAAGGCGGTTGCCGACAGCGTCGCTGATGGCGTTATTCCCCAGGATGAGGCCGACAATCTATTCATGTGCGTCGGCGTCTTCATACACTGGGACGCTGCCGACGATAAAAAGATTCAGGACTTCAATTATCGCGCAACCAAGGAAGCCATCGCACGCGCTGTGAACGGCGAGCCGAAGGCCGCGGAGGTCGTCGCGAAACGCAACGTAGTCAAGCATCCGTTCGCCGCCGCGTCGTAGCACGTAGCCTTAAGACGGATAACGCGAGCTCACAGTCGGGCGATCTGCTCGCCTGTGAGCGCCCCATTGTGCAGACACGTCGCGACGAGCGCGCCGGAAACTCCGGCCTCTGCCAAGGCGGCGAGATCATCCGCGCCGCGAACGCCTCCGGCCGCGTAGACGCGCTTGCTGGGAGCTTTCGCCTTAACGACGGCGAGCCGCGCCATATCAGGCCCGACGGCACTGCCTACGCGCGCCAATGTCATCACAATGATGTGGGAGGGCCAGGCAGCTGCTTCGTCGAACAGTACGGCTGGCCCCATGAAGGCGTCGCCGCGGAAGTCCAGCGAAAGGACGACCCGTTCGTCTTGCTGGAAATGACGAATCAGTTCGCCGTTCCTTTGCGTCTCGCTGCCGACCACCAAACATCCGAGCCCAGCGTCGAGCCACCGCTTCGCGCCGCCCAGATCGGAGACCCCGTTATCCACCCAAAACACCAAATTAGGGAAGGCCTTCTTTAACTTCATCAGAGCTGCGTTGTTGTCGCCCCGGCGCTCGATGGCATCGATATCGGCGATGTAAAACGATGTGAACGGATGGATCGATAAGAGTCCGCGAGCCACATCTGTGGGGTCGCTATTTGTCGAGAGCGGAGTGTCGATCGGACGATATTCGCTGCGCATTCCCATGCGGGCATGCACGACAACTCCGCCTTTGAGATCGAGAACGGGTATGACTTCCATAGCGATACTAGCATGAACGAACCGGAAATTCGCTGTATACACTGGCGAAACATCTATTGCGAGGCGACATGAGCGTTGTCATCGGATGGGACATTGGCGGCGTTCACCTGAAGGCGGTACGGGCTGAAGACGGTCGCATCGTCAAGGCGGCGCAATACGCCTCGCCGCTGCGCAGCGGAACTGGGCTGCTTTTGGAGGCCTTCGCCCGAGCTCGCGACGAGATGGGCTCGGCCGAACGCAACGTCGTCACCATGACAGGCGAGCTGGCCGACACTTTTCAGTCACGTGCCGACGGCGTCGAGCAGCTCGCGATGCTTGCCGCCCGCGAGCTCGGCAACGTGTCGATCTACGCGGGGCCACGAGGTTACGTTCGCCCCGAAGATGCGCGCCCGCATTGCACGGAAGTCGCGTCGGCCAACTGGCACGCTGCTGCCACACTGGTCGCCAAACGCTTAAGCGACGCTCTCCTTATAGATCTTGGATCGACAACGACCGATATCATTCCCATCGCTCGGGGCAAGGTGGCGGCGCGCGCCTATGCCGACGGGGACCGATTGGCCGCTGGAGAACTTGTTTATACCGGGCTTGTTCGCGGGTTCGTCATGGCGACGGCGGAGCGTGCCCCGCTGCGCGGCTCGTGGATGCCATTGATTAACGAGAATTTCGCCACGATGGCAGATGTCCATCGCATTCTCGGCACATTGCCAGGAGGCGTCGACCTGATGGTCACCACCGACGGGCGCGAAAAGACCATCGAGGCTTCGCGCGCGCGCCTTGCACGCATGGTGGGTTGTGACGCGAGCGACGCGGACAATACGACTTGGCACCGGCTCGCCCAGTGGTTCGCCGAAGCGCAAACGCGCTCCATCATGGACGCCGCTATGCTGGTCATGTCGGCTTCTACGATGGCGTCAGCGCCTATCGTTGCGGCCGGGATTGGACTCACCGTGATCGCCGAGGTAGCGCGGCGCCTAGGATGCGCCTGCAACAGCTTTCACGAGCTTTTTGATGTTGTCCCTGGCGCCGAAATTGACCTCTGTCACTGCGCGCCAGCAGCCGCACTTGCTGGGCTCACGTCGTGAATCGGCGCTTCCTCACCTTAGCATCGTTCGAAAAGCCAACCTCGCCTTCTCGACCAATTGATCTTTGATCATAGACAGCGCTGAATAGCCGTTAATCTTTTTCGATACTACTCAATGAAGTTGCGGGACGGTTGATCGACGGAGGAACCGCAATGCGTCTATTGTCACGCGCAGTATGGATGACCTGCCTCATCCTGAGCGGATCCGGCGTCCTCGCCGCTGAACTCACACGCGCTGATGTTCTGGCTGCGCTATCATCCGCACCGGCCGGCCAGCCCGCAAATTTCTCCGGGCGGAGTCTTATAGGACTTGACCTTCACGACTTGGATTTCACCAATGCCGATCTGTCGGGTGCCGATCTTTCGGACGCTGATCTGCGTGGCGCCAAGTTGGTAGCGGCGAAGCTTGTTGGTGCCAAGTTGAGCAGGGCGAAGCTCAATCTCGCGTGGATCATGCGAGCCGACTTCTCGCGTGCCGACCTCTCAAATGCGGACCTAGAAACACTCGTCGTTTCGGCCGGAATGGAAACGAAACCGGAAGAGGCGGTCAGCTTTGTCGGCGCCAACCTCTCTGGTGCCAAGGTCATGGCGCGCTTCAGTCTCGATGACATGCGCGGAGCAAATCTCTCCCATCTGCGCGCTTCGGTCGACATGCGCAACCAGTCAATGGGTTTAATTCGCGCTGATTTCTCACGGGCTGATCTAGTCGATGCCAATTTTGAAGGAGCTTCACTCGAACGCGCCAACTTTGAGTTCGCCAAGCTTTCGAGTGTAAATTTTTCGGGAGCAGATCTGACGAACGTTGATTTCGCAGGGGCTGATTTGACCGATGCCAATTTCGCCGGCGCAAAGACAATTGGAGCCAGCTTTATCGACGCCACGCTTAATGGCGCAAAAGGGCTGCCGATGACGCCTGGTCGATGAGGCCGGCGTCCACCGGCATGATTCGGACCGAAGCGGCGGCAACTGTCGTCGGCGGCCGCCGTCGCTGGCAATACTAAAATCTTGCGGCACCCACCAATTGGATGGAAGGCACTGAAGCAATCAGCCGGCCCAATCGGAAGCTTCCTTCCTAATTTGGTCTATTCGGCGCCTAAATTTATCCGTTTCTGCAGAATTAGGTGGAGGCAGAGGGGGATATGCGATTTTTTTCGCCTCTTCGTCACCTTCTTCGCCTGCTGGCGCGCCGTCGTGCTTGTCGCTGTAATCGGCGTCGCCACGCCGGGTTCGGCACGTTGGACCGGGCCAACCGACCCAACGTTGCGCGACTGGTTTGAAAAGTTGGCAAGCGGAAAGGACTGTGTTGCAGCTTTGCAGATGGTGTCGCAATCGAGGATGTTGATTGGGGAACCCAAGCAATAAAAGACGTCAAGGGGAAGAGCAGTACAGCCTATTGGGTTGTTGTTGATGGGCATAGCCTACTTGTGCCCTCGGAGGCGGTCGTGACTGGACCAAACCGTTACGGCAACGCAGTCGTCTGGCCCGAGCTTGACAGTAACGGCCGCTTGACCGTCCGCTGCTTCATACCGAGCATCGAGGGCTAATAAAGAACCCGATCGGCCGATCGCAACGCGGTCGCGGACCTCGACTGGGTTCACGAGGCAGCGAATAGCGACTTAAGCATCTTCCGGCCGGTGGACGAGCTTGTAAACTCGAGCCGCATTCAACTCTGACCGATCCATGGCTTGGCCACAGACAACACACTCCACGCTGTAACCGTCGTTGGTCTTGGAAGGCCTCGAATGCGTCACGGAATAAAGCGCCCCGCAATGGGGACAAAAGAAGCTCCTGCCCTCTGGAATTGGTCCTGTTAGAGGCATGTCAGCGCCTCCGCATTCACCGACAAACATACACCCCTGACGAAACCAATTCCAGGAGCCTCATGACTATCGGTCGACGCGCATACCTCGTGGACTGAGCGCCACCCCGACTCTTTTGCAACGGCATTGTCTCAATGCGATTCTCAACCGATTTTGGTCTCGGGGCGATGCTCGCCCAGTATCCCACACGCCGCTAGAGCGATTGCCGCAACTTTGTCGGCTAAAGCGCCGACGACGGTTGGAAAGCCGCGCACGACCCATTGTAGGGAAAATGGCCAGCGACAGACGCAAAATTGCGCCGAGGGCAACTCGTCT
>JASHVN010000172.1 GCA_030044555.1 Xanthobacteraceae bacterium
CCGCCGGCGATGGCGCGGCGCGGCCGGCCGAACAAGTCAACCTCGTCATCGCCACGCCTTGCTTCGGCGGGCAGGTCTCCGCTCTTTATACGGCGTCGTTGTTCAAACTGCAGGCGCGGGCGCGCGCCTACCGCGGGCTGCGCCTTAAGGTTCTGTTCAAGGACGGCGACGCGCTGATCACGCGGGCGCGCGCGAGCCTGATGTCCCAGTTTCTTGACGATCGCGACGCCACCCATCTGCTCTTCATCGATGCCGATATCGGCTTCGCCCCGGAGCAGGTGCTGCGCCTGCTCGAATGCGGCGCCGACATGTGCGCCGCGATCTATCCGATCAAGCGCATCGATTGGGACAAGGTGAAGACCAGCATCGAAAGCGGCCGGGCGAATCCCGCCGCGGCGGCGCTCAAATACGTCTTCGAGGTCGACGATCCCGATGCAGTCCTTGAAAAGGGCGGTTTCGTCAAAGTGCGCTACGCCGGCACCGGCTTTCTGATGATCCGGCGCCGGGCGCTGGAGCAAATGTGCGCGCGCTACCCGCAACTGAAGTACAAGCGCGACCATTCGCTCGATGCCGAGACCGCAAGCGACAACCGCTTCGCGCTGTTCGAGTGCATGATCGCCGGGGACGGCACTTATCTGAGCGAGGACTTCGCGTTTTGCAAACGCTGGACCGATATGGGCGGTGAAATCTGGACCGACCTTAACAGCCGGCTCGACCACACCGGTCCGATGACGTTCTGTGGCGACCTGTCCTCGCAGTTCGTTGCGGCCTCGACCTGACTTTGTGGCGCGGGCATTGCGCGTCCCGACGCCGCAAAAGCCGGGCGCGACATCAGGCCAGCATGTCGACCAGCGTGCCGCCCACGCCGGAATCGGACAGTACCGATGCGGCACTGCTGGACGATTCCGAGGCCAGCGTCGTGTAGCTTTTTTTGGTCGAGGCGGTGCTCGAAGATGTCGATGAGGTGCTGGTGGACGAGGCTGTCGACGTGCTTGATGCGGTCGATGCCGTCGACGTGCTGGACGTGCCCGTGGTTGGTTTGAAAGTGTCGTTGCTGCCGCCAAAGCCGATGCTGGAGGCGTAGGTGCCTCCGACCGTGACGACGTCGGTCGTATTCCTGCTCGTGATCACGAGATTGCCGCGTGAGTTGAGCGAAGCGGTCACCGGCGCATTACCATATTGATCGTTGTTAATCGCCAGCATCAAGTCGCCGACCGTGTCGCTGCCGGTCGACGCGTACGTCGTCGTATCGCCGCCGGAGGTAACCGTAATCTTGCCGCCAGCGGGAATTCCTAAAGTTGACAGCGACGTGCCTAGCGAAAGCACCGCGGTGCCGGTGCCCTTGGCGGGAGACGTCGAGGAACCGGAAGATGACGATGACGAGGAGGTGGAGCTCGACGATGACGAGCCCGTGTCGCCGGATAAAATGCTCTGTATTGCGGCCGACAGTTCGGAATTGGTCCGGTTCAGTGCGGTCTGATTGGCGATGCTGGCGAGGCCTTTGCCTTGGCTGGTCTCGGCCGAGCTCATCGCGGAGATTACTGAATCAGTCGCAGATATTGAGCTGCTTTCACTTTGTGACTGATTCCAATAGTTTTGGTCCTGTTGCCAGAACGAAGTACTGCTTCCGATACTGCTGGTGCTCATTCGCGCATAGCCTTGCGAGCCGACCGCTCGTCGATTTTGTAGGCACCGCAGAGTTAATTTCTGGTGTCCGCGGCGTTGCGCTTGCTCTGCTTACCGTCGGTTAACCATCTTGCCGGACCTTAGGCGAGTTCGGCGCCGTTTCGACCGGCGCGGGATTCGGGAATTTTGCCTTCGAGACGGGTAACGCATGACCAAGCAGGCGACCGCGCGGCATTCGCCAACAGAACATTCGATCGAGCAGGCATTGGCGTTTCATCGGCAAGGGCGCCTCGATGATGCGGAACGCATTTACGGCGTTATGCTGGCGGCGCATCCCGATGACTTCGACGCGCTGCATCTCAGCGGCGTTCTTCGTCAACAGCAGGGCCGCTCGGTCGAAGCGCTGAATCTGATTGCTGCTGCGCTTAAGGCGCGGCCGGGATCGCCCGACGCGCTCGTGAATTACGGCGTGATCCTGGATGCGCTCAAACGCCACGAAGAGGCTGTGGCCACGTTTGACAGCCTGCTCGCGCTGCGATCGGAAGACGCCACCTTTCATTATAATCGTGGCGTCGCGCTGAAGAATCTCGGTCGCCATGCTGATGCGCTGGAAAGTTTCCAAAAGGCGCTCGCGCTCTCCCCTGCTCACGTCGACGCCCTGTTCAATCGCGGCCACGCGCTTGCGGCGCTGGAGCGCTACGAGGAGGCAATCGCCGATTATGACCAGGTGTTGGTGCGGAACCCGCAGCACGTGCAGGCGCTTAACCGGCGCGGCATTATGCTTGCGGCGCTCGCGCGCCGCAGCGAAGCCCTCGAATCCTATGACCGAGCGCTCGCGATCGAGCCGGACAATTTCGAGATTTTGAGCAATCGCAGCGTGGCGTTGCTGGAACTGGGCAAAGTAAGGGAGTCGTTGGAGAGCTGCCAACGCGCGCTCGAGATCCGGCCTGATTACGCGAACGCATTATACAATGGCGGCAATGCGCTTCTGGCTCTCGGACGCTTTGAGGAGGCGCAAGCGCGCTTCGCGGCGGCGCTCGAGGTAGAACCGGAGCGGCTCGACGCCCTGAACAATCTTGGTCTGGCCCATGCCGCGCTGAAACAGCGCGCCGAAGCCCTGGCATGTTACGATCGGGCTCTCGCGATCAATCCCAACGACTTGCGGACGCTGCATAATCGCGCCACCACATTTCTCGGGCTCGGCTCGTTCGACGAGGCGCTCACAGCTTGCGACAAAGTGCTGTCGCTCGACCCGCAGCACACCGATGCTCTCAATGCCCGCGGCGCCATCCTTGCAAAGCTTGGCCGTCACGGGGAGGCGTTGGAAAACTTCGATGCGGCACTGTCGATAGCGCCGGACTGCCTCGATATCGCAATGAATCGCGCGATGACGCTCGGCGAGCTCGATCGATGCGACGAGGCGCTCGAAGGTTACGACAAGATACTCGCCGAAGATCCGCGGAATGTGTGTGGCTTAATCAATCGCGGCAACGTCTTGATCAAGCTCAAACGGCTGGCCGAATCGCTTGAGAATTACGACGCAGCGTTGGCGATCGAGCCCGATCACGCCGTGTGCCTGACCAACCGCGGCGTTGTGCTGACCCTTTTGCGCCGGTTTGAGGAGGGGCTCGCCTGCCAGGATCAAGCGCTGCGCCTCCAGCCGAAGCTCATCGCCGCGCACGTCAATCGCGGCAACAATCTCGGCTGCCTCGGGCGGTTCGACGAGGCACTTGCGGACTACCTCGACGCTATCGCACTCGACCCGGACAACGCGGAAGCGCAGTTCAATGCATCACTTGTCCGACTCTGCCTCGGCGATTTTGCCCAAGGTTGGGCACAATACGAAGCCCGTTGGAAAAAGAAGAACATTCGGTGGCAACCATGGGACTTCGCGCAGCCGCAATGGGACGGCGAGCAAGACCTGCATGGCAAGACAATCATGCTCGTCGCCGAACAGGGAATGGGCGATACCATTCAGTTCATTCGCTATGCACCGCTCGTCGCCGCGCTGGGCGCGAAGGTCGTCGCGGGCATTCAGAGTCCCATTAAAAGGCTTGTGGCGACCGTTCCAGGCATTACGCTGGTGTGCAGTGAAGGCGACGTGCTTCCCGACTTCGATCTGTACTGTCCGCTGCTGACGCTGCCGAGACTGTTCAAGACCGATCTGGCGTCGATTCCGGCCGCGATTCCGTATTTGAGGCCTTATCCGGAGCAAATTCGGCAATGGTCGGAAAGATTGCCGCAGAACGGCCGCCTACGGGTGGGGATCGTATGGGCCGGCAATAGCGCCCACGGCAACGATCACAATCGCTCCATCCCGCTCGAGCAATTCGCTACGCTGTTGTCCGCGCCCGGCGTCGACTTCGTCAGCGTGCAACGAGATGTCAACGCCGAACAGGCGAAAATCCTCGACGCCCACGGAGTCGTCAATCTTGGCCATGACTTTACCGATTTTGCCGATACGGCCGCTGTCGTGGCTATGCTCGACCTTCTGATCGCGGTCGACACCTCGGTTGCGCATGTCGCGGGCGCAATGGGGAAGGCGGTCGCCCTTCTGGTTCCATTCGCGCCGGATTGGCGCTGGCTGCTCGACCGTACCGACAGCCGTTGGTACCCGAGCATGAGGCTGTTTCGGCAAACGACCCCCGGCGATTGGGACAGTGTGCTCGAACGCGCGCGCCAAGAGTTGACTGACGCTGCTTCGCGCCGCATGGGGCCGCGTTGATCGTGGCGCAAGCCGGCGCGCAGGCGCAGCCAGGACCAGACAACGACAGATCTGACAACGACAGATCTGACAACGACAGACCAGATAACGACAGACCAGATAACGACATTGGTCAGGCTGTCGCGCTGCACCGGCAGGGGCGCCTCGATGATGCCGCGCAAATCTACGGCGCCATCCTCGCCGCGACGCCCGATCAGCCCGATGCGCTGAACCTTCTCGGCCTGTTACGGCATCAGCAGGGCCGCAATGTCGAGGCGTTGCACCTGATCGGCGCCGCGCTCAAGCGCGCCGCGCAATCCGCCGACATCGTCAATAATTTCGCGCTCATCCTCGGCGCGCTCAGCCGCCACGAAGAGGCGCTCGCGCATTTCGAACGTGCGCTCGCAATCAACAGCAGACACCTCAACGCTCTTGCCAACCGCGCCAACACGCTGGCCCGTCTTCGACGTGATGAGCAGGCGCTTGCGGCCTATCAATGCATCCTGGATGTGCAGCCCGATCATCAAGGCGCTCTCAACGAGAGCGGCGGGCTGAACATGCGGCTGAGCCGGCCGCACGCGGCGATTGCGTGCTTTGACCGCGCGCTCGCCGTCACGCCGCTTGCGGAGCTCCATGTCAACAAAGGCAATGCCTTGCGAGCGCTCAATCGCGAGGATGACGCGCTTAAGAGCTTCGCGGCGGCCGCCGCCATCAAGGCGGGCTTCGCCGAAGCGCATTGGAGCGCGAGCCTCGTTCGGCTGCATCGGGGCGATTTCGCGGGTGGCTGGAAAGATTATGAATGGCGCTGGCACAAGGCCGATTGGCGGGGCAGGCGGCGAAATTTCAGCGAGCCGCTGTGGCTCGGCAACGAGCCCATCGCCGGCAAGACCATTCTCCTCCATTGCGAGCAGGGTCTCGGCGACACCATTCAGTTCGTGCGCTATGCGCCGCTGCTTGTGGAGCGCGGGGCCAGCGTTCTCATCATCGTGCAGCCTCCGTTGCGGACGCTTATTGGGGCGATGCCGGGTCTGTCGGGAGTGTTCATTGACGGCGAGCCGCTGCCCGCGTTCGATATGCACTGTCCGCTCTTGAGCCTGCCGCTGGCGTTCGGAACTGAGCTTGCAACGATCCCGGCAAATGTTCCGTATCTGCGGCCCGATGCACAGCCCATCACGCAATGGCAGGGGAGGTTGCCGCAGAACGGCCAGCCGCGCGTCGGTCTCTGTTGGGCCGGCGGCCGAGAGCACTTGAACGATCACAATCGTTCGATCCCGCTCGCTGGCATGGCAGACATATTGTCGATCTCCGGGCTCGATTTCGTCAGCCTGCAGAAAGATGTCGGCGCGGCTGACGCTGCGATTTTGCGGGAGCGAGGTGTCGCCCGGCTCGGGCCGCAATTCGCCGACTTTGCCGACACCGCCGCAATCGTCGATGCGCTCGATCTCGTTATCACGGTGGATACCTCGGTTGCGCATCTCGCCGGCGCCATGGGCAAGCCGGTATGGATGCTGGTCCCGTTCGCCTCCGACTGGCGCTGGCTGCACGCGCGCACCGACAGCCCGTGGTACCCGTCCATGCGGCTGTTTCGGCAGACCGCGATCGGCGATTGGAGCGCTCCAGTCGCTCGGCTGCGCGATGAGCTCGCGGAGGTCGCGGACCGCCGCACTGCTAGAGCATGACCCCGAAAAGTGGGAACCGATTTTCGGGTAAGATCATGCTCGAAGAAAAATTTAGGGTGTGTACCGTAAATGCGCCTAACGTCGCCTTTGCCCCCGAAAGCGAACATGCAGCGGACATCCTGGAATATCCGCCTTGTGCCAACATCGGACTTTCGCGGGACTGTGAACCCGGCTAAGCGTCTGCTCGCTTCGGACGGATGATCTCAGATGGTCGCCAACCCGTGGCTAGATATCCCGTTGGCAGACTATGAAGAGCACATGGCCCTGCCGGAAATCGCGCAGGCGCGGATGCTCGCCGACGAGCTCGAAAGCGCCCTGCAACAGCATGCGCCAAGCTCAGTCGCGATCATTGGATGCTCCGGGGGCAACGGTTTTGAACGGCTGATTGGCACGACAGTTGAGCGCATCGTCGGAATTGATATCAATCCAAGCTATGTGGCGGCGGCGCGGGCGCGCTTCGGCACACAACTTCCTGAACTCGCGCTTTACGTCGCGGACATCCAGGATGCGCTGCCGAATATCATGCCGATAGAGATGATCTTCGCGGGACTGATCTTCGAATATGTAGATTTG
>JASHVN010000173.1 GCA_030044555.1 Xanthobacteraceae bacterium
GGCACCACCGCAACGACGTTGCTCGAGGGTGACCGACAGTTCAATGTCGTTGTCCGGCTGCCTGAGAAGTACCGATCGAGCCTTGAAGCCGTCGGCGATATCAAAGTTGCGTACCAAACTCCAGAGGGGAACAACGCCTATATTCCGTTGCGCGAGCTTGCCGACATCTCGCTCGATACCGGGGCGTCGTACATTTATCACGAATCGGGAGAGCGCTATATCCCGGTCAAGTTCAGTGTGCGCGACCGCGATCTCGGCAGCGCTGTCGAAGAAGCGCAGCAGCGCATTGCGAAGAACGTAAAACTTCCCCCGGGATATCGCCTCGAATGGGCCGGCGAATTCCAGGACTTGGTGGACGCACGAGCGCGTCTGGAAGTCATCGTGCCCATCGCGCTGCTTTTGATTCTCGTGCTGCTCTATAGCTTGTTCAATTCGCTTCGCGACAGTCTGCTGGTGCTGGCGGGCATTCCGTTCGCCGCCGGCGGTGGTGTGCTGGCGCTCTATATATCGGGCTTGAATTTCAGCGTGTCAGCGGCGGTCGGCTTCATCTCGCTGTTCGGTGTCTCGGTGATGAACGGGATCCTGATCATGACCTACTATAACGAGGTCAGGACGGCCGGCCTGAGCACCATGGACGCGATGTTCCATGCGGCTTCGCAGCGCATGCGACCAATGCTGATGACCGCGCTGTCGGCCTGTATTGGTTTGTTGCCAGCCGCGATCTCAACCGGCATCGGCAGTCAGGTGCAGCGACCGCTGGCGACTGTGGTAGTCGGCGGCATGCTGATCGGTCCAATTATCCTTCTTGTGGTGGTGCCGGCGCTGCAAACACTGGTCTTGGAACGCACGGAACGCGAGAGGCCGCCTGGAGACGCCGCGCTGCCGCAACCAGCCGAGTGAGCCGCCGTGGCCGAGCAACGCAACGTGCGCACCAATCTTTATTTCCTCGCCGTGGTTCTGATCGGCGCGTTGGCGGCTACGACATGCTTTGCGAAGCCCGCCCATTGGCGAACGCATTCTGCCGGTCATCACAAGATGCAGCCGGCCGTTTCCGTAGTTCCTAGCCACAATGATCGCGCGGAGGGAAAGGGTCAGTCAGGGAATCAGCAAGGGCCGAAGGCTCGCATCGAATCCAAGCCGGCTCAGGGCGACGTCCCCGACACCAACCAGCCTGTTGGCATCCTGAGAGGCCCGAGGCACGACGCGAAGGGTGCGCCCGCGCAGAATGGCAATGCTCATGAGACGAGCAACGGCCCGCCGGCAAATAGTCCGAATGTGCCGGAATTCCATATGAGAGACCTCGGACCGGTCGAAACACGTATCGCTGTCCCGCCGCGCGGCGATACTGACAGGATGCATCGGCAACAACAGGCAAAGGCTAAATTCAGATTGAACGTTTCGGGAAACGGTCACGACAACCAGAATCATGCCCGGAAAGCTCCCGACGTTGCGCGTAATGCGATAGGGATCCCCGTTGCTCCGCTTCACGATGGCCATCGCAATGACGCGCCGAGCAATTTACACGTCGCCATGGGAGATCACGGCGCGCCCCCGTCTACCGTCGTGAAATCCGGCATTGCTGTGCGGACAAACGCGAATCAGGAACCTGTTCGGTTGGGCGTCATCCGGAGCAATTCTAACCCTGTAACGTCCCCCGCCTTTATCAATCGCGGGGCGATCAACGGCAGCGGGATGCCGCGCCATGGCTTTGCCCCTGCTGCTGTCGGTGGACCGCCAAGGACAATCGCCGGCATCAACGGCACGATGTTCCGGCCCAAGCGCTGAATTCTCTATTTCTGACTGCGATTCGGGGCGGCCTGTCGCGGGCCGCTGATTTGCGCGCGTGAAAACGCTGCCTAATATTTAATCAGAAGACCACGCAAACGCAGGATTTGCCGGCATTTCTCTGAGATGCCGAGCCGCTCCTCTGATTTTTATATGCGGCGCACACAATATTTATATGCAATCTATATTTTTTCGGCCGGGCCGCGTACATTGTTCTCGGGAAACGCCGAGAAGAAATTGAAGAGGAAGCCATGTCGTCGATACCGGTCGGTACGGAGCAATGGTCACTAAGGCATAATCGTCGCACTGCTGTTCAGCTTCCCGTATCGAAGCGCATGTGGATTGCCGGTGCCTGCCTCCGAGCAACTTTTATCATCTTGCTTCTCATCGCGACCGTGCATGCAAGTCTGCCGCAGAGCGAATCCATCTGGACGATATATGATACGCCGGCCGATCTCGTCAGGCTGGCCTTGGGACTTGCGGTGTGCGTATGGGGCGCCGTTCAGCTCTTCACCATACCCAAAGATACCCACGCCTTTCGGACGTGGTTCTACGTCGGCCTTCTCGCCGTTCCATTCCTGATCATTTGCATTGTCGGTACGTGGTGAGTGATCTGAGGTGCCGCCGCATCTCCGCGCTGGTTAGGTTGACCACGACGTAGCAGGAACGGCCCGGCTGTTATCTATTGCGCTCTGCGCGTTCTCCAACCGGCAGCCGGATTCGAAATGTTGATCCGGCACCGGGACCCGCGCTTTCCCCCTGCAATCGTCCGCCATTCGCGGTGACGAAGGCGTCGGCGATCCAGAGTCCGAGGCCGGACCCGGCGATCGTCTCCGCGTGTCGCGCACTGCGAAACGAGTGCTGCCCGACACGCCGCATCTCATCTGCAGTCAATCCCATGCCTTGATCGGAAACGGACAGCACGATCCAATTGTTCTCGCGTCGCCCGGCGATCCCGATGGTGGATCCGCGGGGAGAGTACTTCGCCGCGTTGTCGATAAGCTGAGCGATGGCGTTCTCTACGAGGACGGATTGCACATCGACCAAGGGAAGATCGGATGCAAGCGAAAGCTCGAGGTGATAGGCGCTGAGCTGCTTAGTCTTCTTGTCGATTGCGGCGTGCACGATATCCACAAGATCGCACAATTGCGGACTGCTTTGCTTGAGGCCGGCAGTTATCTGCGCGGCCGCAAGGAGGTTTTGAATGTCGCCGTCGAGCCGCTGGGCTTCATCGTGTACCGTCGCTACCAGTGATCGAGCCCGTGCGTCCGCCTTGAGTGCCGCTATCTCGTCGAGCACGCTCGCGGCCCCTAGAATCGAGACGAGCGGCGCACGCAGGTCGTGCGACATACTTGCGACCAGAGCGTTGCGGAGCGCATCGGCCTGACCCTGGATGCGGGCCTCTTCCAAAGCCTTCGCGAGATCGAGACGGGCGAATTTGCCGAAGGCTTCCGTGATGACCGCGTCAAGGCGCCGATTGAGCCTGTCTGAGCTGACGCCGGCGCGGCGACCAACGTTGACAAAGATCAGATATCGCAACGTGCCGAGCGCTATGCGGCGCACCAGCCAATACCGGCGCGTGCGGCCATCGGCGACAGAATGAAGGGAAAAATCGTCGGGTGGCATCGCCGCTGCTGCGCGCCAGATCGCCGCCGGAATTTCGGCTGCCTGTGCCGGATCGGCGCCCGGGCTCGGCTCCTCGGTGATCGACACCGGTAGCTCGAGCCCTTGTGATAAGTAGTCTTGGCTGACCTTGAGCAAATCAGCTTTCGTGAAACAGGCTGCCAGTCGTCTCGACAGCGTGTAAAGATCATTGATCTCGCGCTCGCGGCGTCGCAAGCTCGCGGCCAATTCTCCGCCGATAAACGCGACGAGCAGGAATACGATCAGATCAGCAACGTTTTGCGTATCGGAAATCCAGAAGCTGTATAGCGGGGGATAAAAGAAAAAATCTGCCGCCAACGCACCGGCTATCGCGGCAAAGACCGCCGGCCATACGCCCCACAGGAATGCGGCGGTCAACACAGGGAGCAAATACACGATGGAGACGATATTGACGCTCGCGAGGACTCCTCGGAAAACAAAAATGACGGCCGTTGCGACGCCTACAAGGAGCGCCACGAGAGCAGTTCTTGCAAACGCAGATCCAAAGAATCGGACTTCAGGGCCGACCGTCGGGGGTGGACGGCGTGTGCGCGCATCAAGTCGACGCGCGAAAGCATCCCGCATGGCTTGAAATGACAAGCTCAGTTTCGGCGATCCTGGATGAATGCCATAGGAAACGGGAGGAGGGGGAGTCGCGGCACTCTATCTGCAGACGTACACGGCGCGCGCGCCCGGTCCAATCCAATCGCATCTTTTTTGGTGCATCGCCTCAAATCTCGCGTTGAAGCTGGACGGCGACGGCGGATCCACGTAGGTGCAACGGTAGACGGCGCGAGCGCCGGGCCCGATCCAGTCGCAGACGCGCCTTAACGGCGGGTCTGCGATCTTGATCACACGAATACGATCGGACTTGTGATGCCGGTGATGGAATGCGTAACCTGGGACAGCAGCACTAAGGATTATGCCGATGGCAACACAGAGTGATGTCGCGCTGCGCATATTGGTCTTCTTCCCCAATTAAGACGCGCCCCCGACAATCCATTACGAAAACTGTGTGCTGGCGATAAAGCGGAATATATTTTTTGGTTGAACAAGAATCGCGCAACCGACCAAAAAGTCAGCTGTCGCTGGTTACTCTGACGATCTCGAACCCGCGCACGAAAATCCGATTCCGCGGTTCTCATTCGCGCGCCGATGTCGATCGGGGCAGGCGTGTTGCGATCCGGCAAACGCGTATTGGCGGAGTCGAAAAATATCTTTAAAGTATCTTTATGGGAGCGCGATTTGAGCAGTGGCTGGTGGGCGGCTTTGCGCTCTTCGGAATTCAATTTCAGAATTGGATGGCGATCGCTGCCGGCATTCTGGTGCTTTGGATCGTCTATCATTGGTTGAAAAAAAGCATTCATCGCCTGGATCGCGACGGGTGATTCGGGTGAATTTCACCGCCTCGATCTGACAAACCTGACGGGGTCGCCCCGGTCAGTGGGGAGCCAATAAAAATGGGGTCGGATTGCCCGATCCGACCCCGATGACGCCTCGCTGAGACGCCATTCCTTAACACCAGCGCGCTTATCTTCGATCGGCTACCGCGCTGCGTCAAATAGCAAGAAAATAATTGGATTGCGGCGCTGTCGGCTTATCCGGCGATCGACGGTGCAATGGCGGAGTGAAGCGTGGCAGACCGTACAAAGACGTTTGCACTGAGCCAGTGCTGTCGCGTGCGGTTAAATTTTGCGGTACTCCGAGGGATCGCTCGGTTTGCCCAAGCTGCCGCCGACAAACTGCTGAGTGGACGGCGGATCGATGATTCGCGCGAATTCGGGAGTTGGTGCGGGTGTCGGGTATAAGTATTGGTCCAAGAACCAGGTGCGCGGTTTCAATTCAAAATCAGCCAGTAATCCTTCGGCCGTGCGTTTCGCAGACCAAAAGCGCTTACCCCAACCGGAAAAATCGCGCACCAGGATCTCCAGCGAGAGGACGACGGTGGCGATGAGCACAAGTGATTCGTTGGCGCGTTTCGCGGATCTTGATTTCGATGCGTTCTTGAAAATTCGGGAAAGCTCTCGGCTGCATTCAATAACGTCGCGGGCATCGGAGTGCCACAACATGTCGGGCAGGCAAGCAAAGCCGTGTATGGCGTGGTAACTCTCGACGAGCTTGTGGCATTTGGCAGTCAATTCCTTCGGCAAAAAGCGGAAGCCCGAGCTGAGGTTTGTTGATGCACCATCATCAGGCCGGCTGAAGTCAGTTGCTGAGTAACTTGCAAAGGACATCGCGCGCTTCTCGAGGTCGTCGTTGTGCGTTTTGATCGCAATGAAATCTAAGCGAAAAAGTCATATTAATTCGAGAGCGTTGGTCGCTTTGAAAAATAGAAAAAAAATATAGCGCTGCTTTTTGATTGGATGGCTTGTTGGCGAGAATCGTTGTGGTTGTCTGGCTGTTACAGACAAAAAATGAGAGCGCAGACCAACAAAAGTTGTTTAATTTTGGTTACTGTGACCAAACCGCTACATTTTGGGGGCACGATTGGCTGCAGACCGATCTGGATACGCAGCGCAAACCATTGAAGCTCTGAGTTTTTATTGAAGTGTCGAGGGACGGCCTGCCTCATTGAGGGTGCTCTTGCGGCCGCAGGTAAAATCGCAGTGCAAATAAGCGCCGAGGCGATGCAACTGGTCAATGTGAGAGCAAATTGAAGATAACTGGATCGCGCGAATATTTTTTGGATACTTAAATTCACCCGCAACAGCATCGACACTTTGTATTTCACTCGGACAAATCGCAGTCGTCGATGTGGAAGCTATTGAAGCGATTCGTCGGGACGCGTGGTCGCTTTCTTGGTTTCGATTAAGATCAGCGGGGTGGGGTCATGAAAAGACTACTTTGGCTTGGCGTCGTGGCGGCGGGCGCCGCGCTATCGAATGTGGCGATGGCGGCCGACATGGAGTTCAAGGCGCCGCCGCCGGCGCCAGTTTGGAGCTGGACCGAGTTCTATTTCGGTCTGAACATCGGCTACGCCTCGGGGAAGACGTCGTGGTGCACGGAGGCGGAGGGCGTTGCCTGCCCTGGCCCGGATACCTTTAGTCAGCCGCCTAACGGAATCGTCGAGGGCGGCCAGTTTGGCTATCGCTATCAGATTCCCAATACGCCGGTTGTCGTCGGGCTCGAAGGGATGCTCGACGGGCTGGACATCAGCAGCATGGCGGGCGGTGCGTTATCGCCGGCAACTCAGACCCGTTACACCGAGTTCAACAATCTCGTGAGCGCAACCGGTTCGCTCGGCGTCGCCATGGGTCGCTGGCTTGCTTATGGCAAGGGCGGTTGGGCTGGGACGGAGCTCAATCTTGACGCCGATGACACGGTGAGCGGTGCCGATGTCAGTAAATGGCAGTGGATCAATGGTTGGACCGCGGGAGCCGGTCTTGAGTACCAGTTCTTCACCCACTTCAGCATCGGCGTCGAGTACAACTACTATCAATTCAGCCCAGGCAACTTAACGAATCTGGCAAATAATCTCGGCGCGAATATTCCGTGCGCGTTCTGCAATTTTGGACGCACGGACGTGCAGACGATAACTGGTCGTATCAACATCAAAATGTGGCCATGGGGACCCTAACACGCCCTGCCGGGCATGCGCGTGCAGTTTTCGGTTGGGATCAAATAGGTGGGGTGGGCTCATGAAACGGTTACTTCTGGTTAGCGTCTCGTCTTTTGCCCTTGTGGCGGCGAGCCAAGCCATGGCGGCAGAGCCGAGCGCTTGGGACATCGGCGGCTTTCCCGGTCCCTATGATGGGAACGGACTTCCTGGCCCGTGGGTTTTTGGACCGACGTGCGATCCGACGATCAACTACCAGTGTCCCGAGACGAAGGCGTGGGACGCGCAGCGGCGAGCGCAGGCGGCCGCGCAGGGCACCTGCGATCCGTATGTCGATTACAAATGCTTGGATGCTTATCTCGGCGACGATCCGGCAACGCGCTTCATCCGCTACTATCAGCTTGAATGGGGGCACGCGACTGCGCCAGCCGATCCGAACGCGCCGCCGAGCAGCCGGCCCGATTCCGTCGTGCCGCCCACGCCGCAAACAACGCCGCCGATGCCTTTCACCGAATGGCCCTATGGCGGCGGGCAGAACCTCGGCAAGACGTTGCCGAATGCGGTGGACAGTCCGTTCATGGTGGCGATCGCCAATACATGGCTGGGCAAAGAACTCATCGCAGATCACATCCAGGTCTATGGCTGGCTGGATCCCGCCGGTAATATCAGCACCAATACCGTGAGGCCGGCCGGCAATCTGCCAGTGTCGTACGATTACACGCCGAACACCGTTCAACTCGATCAGGCGGTGGTCTATATTGAACGGGTGCCGGACGAAGTGCAGAATGATCACTTCGATTGGGGCTTCCGCACCTCATTCCTGTACGGCGTTGACGGCCGCTACACGACGGCGTTCGGAGTATTCAGCAATCAAGACTTCAAAAACCAGGTCAACATCTTCGACATGCCGATGGTGTATGCCGACCTGTACTACCCGGTGATGCAGGGAGTGAATATCCGTATCGGCCGCTTCATCTCCATTCCGGACATCGAAGCGCAGCTTGCCCCGAACAACTACACCTACGTGCACTCGCTGACCTACACGTGGGACAATTACACCAATACCGGCGTCCAGGCCACGATGGGGCTCACCAAAAACTGGATCATCCAGATGGGGACCACGATCGGCACCGAGGCTGCGCCGTGGCACTGGGATGCAAAGGTCGGCAACGCCTACGAGCAAACGCTCAACAACGCGGCGGGTCTCGGTCCAGGAGTTGATCCACTTTATCCCGGTTCAACCATGCTCAAGGATCCGGGCGCAGTACCGTCATTCACGCTGGGCCTCCGCTGGACCAGCAGCGACGGCAAAGACGACATCAACCTTGTCGCGGATGCAACCAACGCCGGCGATTGGGGCGACAACAATCTGCAATGGTATGGGCTCACCTACTATCACAAGCTCAACGACTATTGGCACATTGCGTTTGAGACCTGGAACATCCACGAAAATAACGTCCCGAACCTTAATAACGCCGCTGCCAACGCCCTGGTCGCCAATAACGGCACACCGTTCAGTCCGGAGTTTATGCCGTTCAACGGACCCAACGCGGCGTGGTGCGGCGGCCCGAAAACGTTTGGCGTCGTCTCACCCAACGGCACCCCCGGTGTGCCTCTGACCTGTAACCCGGACGAGCAGACCTTCCTGGTCTATGTCAACTACTCGCCCGATAAACTGAACAACTTCTCGCTCCGTTCGGAGTATTTCAACGATCCGTACGGTCAGCGAACCGGAGTAGCGACGGCGTATGCCGACGCTGCCCTCAGTTGGCAGCATTGGTTCTCGCCGCAAGTCGAGGTTCGCCCCGAGATCGGCTACTACCGCTCCCTCGACAATCCGGCGTTCAACGGCAACTCTGCCGCTGGAATCGCGCCGGACCGGGACTGGGCGGTCATTGGGGCGACCGACTTGATTTGGCACTTCTGAGTGTGCCGGGGCCAGAGCGCGACGCAAGCGGTATCGAACCTCCCGCTTGCGTCGCCATCCCGGAAGCCGCCGCAGGTCGCGCCAGTGATTTGAGGGCAAGCTACGCCCGAAGGGTGATGCCAAAAAGCTGTGCGTTATATTTTCGCAGTGAATAAAACATAGTCATGTGATCGGGAGTTTCCGGGAGTTTTGTATATGAAATATATATTTCTTCCCCCGCGAAGACATCTCGACTTCCTATGGGGAATAGTGAAACTCTGCCAAACCGATTAATGCCGCCGGGCGCAAGTGTGTTGAGAAGAAGGACGAAACTGACCGCCTTGGAAAGGCAAAGAGGTGTCAACACTAGAAGAAAGGCGCAAGCTGCGCCACCCGTCGGCCTCGAGCGGCAACTCTGACGGCGGGACAGTCTACGGTCGAAGTGCTTGGCTGGACTCGCTCGCCTCTAACGCATTCCCGTTGGTCGCAACGCTTGCGCTGGTATGGCTTGCAACCATAGCTCTTGTCTTTGTCAACCAGTTCTTCGTCCAGCTCGATTTCATCCCACTCCTCTACATGTTACCTGTGGTGGTCGCAGCCACCCGGTGGGGACTCGTGCCGGGCGTCGTCGCCGCCATCGCCGGGGCCGCGGCGGCCGACTTTTTCTTCTATCCGCCGCTTTACACATTCTGGCTGAGCAATCCGCAAGATGTGCTGCACCTTGCGCTGTTTCTTTTCGTCGCTGTCGTCATCAGCAATCTTGCTGCGCGTCTGAAAGACGAGGCGACCACACTGCGCCGCCGCGAGAGGGAAATCAGAGAGCTGCACGCGTTCTCTCAGGGTCTCGCGACTTGTTTGACCAGTCGGGACCTGATCTTCGCCGTGCAGGATTATCTCTCAAATACGCTCGGTTATCGGGCTGTTCTCATCGCCTCGTCGAAAGAGACTGCCGACGCGGATGCCGGCACCGTGGCTATGCCGCAAGAAATAAGGCGAGAGGCGTTGAAACTGATCGCGACCGGGGCTCCGCGCTCAGTTACTGTGTTCGAGCCGCTCTCAACCAAACCCTGGCTGGTAAGGGTTATCATGCCCGAAATCCTCGGCTACGGCGCCATAGCGGTGAGGTTGAGGCCGCGCCTTGGCGAGAGCACAGCAGGCGTTGCGCGCCGTGTCGAAGCCTTGCTCGAAGAGGCCACGGCGACCTTCAAGCACCTGAAGGCCAAAGAATCGATCGAACAGGCGACGATCGACTACCAAACTGAGATTCTTCGCGATGCACTGATGGGCGGCGTCTCTCACGAATTGCGGACGCCTCTTGCATCCATTCTCGGCAGCTGCAGTGTCCTCGGCGAGATGCCCGGCGTCCGCGACGATTGCCGGTCGTACGCGCTCGTCGAAGGCATACAAGATCAAGCTGGCCATCTCGACGACGAAATCCGGCTATTGCTCGATGCCACGCGGGTCAGCGCGAGAGGCATTCTGCCGCAAAAGGTATGGACTGATCCGACGGACATCATCGACGGCGCGATAAAGCAGAAAAAACGCGGGTTGGCGTCGCATCGCATGGCTTTCGATCTCATGCGGGAACCGCCGCTCGTTCATGTAGACCCAGTTCTCATCGAGCAGGCGCTCGGCCAGTTATTGGAGAACGCCGCGAAATATTCGCCGGCTGGCACCAGTATCAAAATCGGCAGCCGTTGCGCGGACGGTTATCTTGAATTGTCCGTCGCCGATCATGGCAGCGGCATGACCGCGGAGGAGTTGAGCAATCTAGGTACACGCTGCTTTCGGAACCCGCGTCATGCCGGCGCGGCTTCGGGATCAGGCCTGGGGCTCTGGATCGCCAGCACTTTTGTCTCCGTCAACGATGGAACGCTTCACGCGGCAAGCGAGGGGCCGAACCTCGGCACCACCATATCCCTGCGTCTGCCGGTTACATCGGCTGATACGCCCGAATTCCTGGATGCAAGCGATGCCTAGGGTCCTTGTTATCGACGACGAGGCGCAGATCAGGCGTTTTCTCCGCGCCGGCTTCGAACTGCATGACTATACTGTGTTGGAAGCGGAAAATGCCACGCTCGGGTTGCGCGCTGCGACCATTGAGAAGCCGGATTTGATCATTCTTGATCTCAATCTTCCGGATCTCGATGGATCTGAGGTGCTTGAACGGTTGCGTTCCTGGTCCAATGTACCCGTCATCGTTTTGTCGATTCAGGCGGACGAGCACGAGAAGGTGCGTTTGCTGAAACTCGGTGCCGACGACTATGTGGTCAAGCCGTTTGGCATCTCCGAACTCTTGGCAAGAAGCGAGGCCGCCATGCGGCGGCACATTAGAAGCACTAATCGAGAGCCCGTCGTCAGAGCGGGGCCTTTATCGATCGATTTGGTATCGCGCGTGGTAACCGTAAAGGGAAATCGTGTCCAACTGACCCGCAAGGAATACGCGTTGCTCAGTACACTTGCGACGCATGCCGGTCTTGTGCTGACGCATCAGCAATTGATCGATGAGATCTGGGGTAATCGCGCGGGGAATATCCAGTACCTTCGAATTCTCGTGCGCAAGCTGCGTCAGAAAGTGGAGAGCGATCCGACGCGGCCCACCTTGATCATCAGCGAATCAGGTGTCGGCTACAGGTTGGACGTCGCGGCGGCGGGCTCCACCTACGCCCGCGGGGATATTTCGGCGGATATAAAGTGCACTGTGTAACGAGGCGGGAGCTGCCGTAACCGAACCGTGCGCGCTTTGGAAAGCGCGCGGCGGATTGAAGAATGGGGGAGGGTACCCGTGTTCCGTCTCGTGTTGCTACTTTTGTTTTGCTTCTGCCTGGGCGGTTGCGCCGATCAGCAGCAATCCGCGGCGCAGGAGGCCGCTGCGGAGGCCGCAACTGCAGCACAAGACGCTGCGGAATGCCAGTCGCAAGGTTTCCAGCCCAATACGCCCCACTACTATCAATGCCTGAATAAGCTCGCCGATCAACGCGCCGCCGCAGATGAGAACGATCGGGCGGCGATGGCGGCGCGTCTTCAAGGCCGCAGCCCGATGAATAATTGAATGACCAATGACGGGTCCCTTTTTCGCTGAAATCGGAAGGGGAAACGTTAAGCCGGACAGGGCGGCGCGTCCAAGCGCATCATGTTGGTCAACCTGATCTACGGGGTGCCGATCTGGGTCATGGCGCTCGTCGTCATGGCGATCATTGTTGCGCCGTCGCTCATCGGCCTAGGTGTTCAGTCCCAGACTCTGATGGTGCATCATCGATCCTGAGTCGTCAGGAGGAGGATGCCCTATGGCAAGTGTTCTTCACGGCAGCGCCCGCACGACGCCGCGTCTTCGAGCCGAGTTCCAAGCGTCGAAAGAAATCCTCCCGGGAAAGGTTCGGCGTGAGCGGCGCCCCAAGAATGTCTACCTAAAAGACGAATTTCAAAATTCAATATAAAAACAACCTTCATGCTATATCGCAAAACGCACGAGAACGAAACAAAAACCGTCATCAATTAGGGGCTGCTCGCCGATGAAGCCCTGTCGCTCCCCGTGCGGGAGCGCGGATCGAAACCGCCGTTAGCGGTTATGGCCTGCGCAGCCCGGGGTCGCTCCCCGTGCGGCAGCGCGAATCGAAATATTCCGGGCCGACTCGAGGACAATCCTTATCTCGTCGCTCCCCGTGCGGGAGCGCGGATCGAAACCACTCATCATCCCGGTAGACGAGAAAAAGAGCGTCGCTCCCCGTGCGGGAGCGCGGATCGAAACACCATTGGATGTATCTCTATCTGCATCCCGGCTCGTCGCTCCCCTTCCGGGGCCCATCGCATGCTCGAACGACGCTCCGCGCACTCAGTCGCTCGGCTGACATGCCATTGTCGTGCATCAACGAAGAACTGCTGGAACAGTTCGATCTGTCCCCTTCTGTATCGCCGGGTCCGCCTCGAACGCCTGCTTTCCTTTTGCGACCCAGAGCGCGCGGGCCTGTTCGCGCTGATTGCCCTTGAGTTTCTCGGCAATCTAGATTAGCGCGCCGAGGATCGTAGTGCGGTCATCGCCGGTCAGATCGACGATCCCGGCCTTGACGACAAGACCACCGAGTTCGATGAGGTGCCGCGTGCGCTTGCGGCGCTCGACCTGCCACGAGCGCATGTCATGCCGCGCCCTTGCGGCCTGATGCCGGTTGCGGTCCGTTCGGTTGCGCCGAAGCGCTGCCAGCGTTGCGGTCAGCTGCTGGCGCAGTTCGCCGTGACCGTCGTCCCTGAAAGAACCCAGCCCCGCGCTTCGCCCATGCCTCCCTCTTTCCAGTATCCTTCGTCTCAGCCAGCACGATGAGCGCACCTGCCAGTTCGTCGGCGGTGAGTGTGTCAGCCCCCGTGGCGATGACGAGTTCGCCAAGCTGCTGCACCTTCCGGCTCTTGAGATCACGCGCCTTGTCCCCTAGTGCCTTCAGTTCGGCATTAAAGTCCCGCGGCTTGCGCATCGTCGTCTCCGTAACTGTTGATGGAGAAATGATAGTCGAGCACCCGGCACAATGCTCCAAGGTCGTCAGGACGGCCTGGGACACGGTAGTCCCTCCCGAGATTTTTTTGAGGGAGGGCGCGCTTATACGTCGTTCCGACGTGCGCTTCGCCGTGCGACTGATCCGGTCGCGATGGCGATCTATCATCTTCACGTCAAGGTCATTGGCCGCAAGTCTGGCTCCAGCGCCGTGGCGTCAGCCGCCTACCGCTCCGCCTCGCGGCTGCGCGACGAGCGGCTTGATCGCAGCCATGACTTTTCCGCCAAGCGCGGCGTCGTCCATTCCGAAGTGATGCTGCCGGAGAACGCGCTGGAAGCGTGGAGCGACCGCGAACGGCTGTGGAATGATGTCGAGGCGTTCGAAGTCCGCAAGGACGCCCAGCTTGCCCGCGAGGTCGAGTTCGCCATTCCGCGCGAGATCAGTGAGCGCCAAGGCATCGAACTCGCCCGCGACTTCGTTCGGGGCGAATTCGTGAATCAGGGCATGATCGCCGATCTCAATGTGCATTGGGACATAGCCGAGGACGGAATGCCCAAACCTCATGCCCATGTCATGCTGACCATGCGCGTTGTAGACGAGAACGGCTTTGGCCAAAAGGTGCGGGAGTGGAACCGCACTGAGATGGTGGAGCGCTGGCGCGAACGCTGGGCGGAGATCGCCAATGAGCGCCTAGCTGAACTCGACGTCGATGCTCGCATCGATCACCGCAGCCTTCACGCACAGGGCATCGTGCTGGAGCCGCAAAGCCAGATCGGGGCGCCGGCGCAGCGTATCGAAGGCAAAGGGATCGAGGCCGCCGACCGCGCCGAGATACACCGCGAGATCGCGCGGAACAATGGCGAGAGTATCCTTGCCGATCCCTCCATCGCGCTGGATGCGATCACCCGGCAACAATCGACCTTCACACGGCGCGACATGGCGAAGTTCGCGCATCGTCACGGTGACGGGATCGACCAGTTCAATGCGGTGATGGGCGCGATGCGCGGCGCGCCTGGTCTGGTCGAACTCGGCAAGGACGTTCGCGGCGAGGATCGCTTCACGACCCACGAGATGATTGAGGCCGAACAGCGTCTGCACCGCGCCGCTGAACTGATGGAAGCGCCGTGCGGTGCGTCACGCGGACCGCGAAACCGCGCTGGCGCTTGCTGAACGGCGCGGTTTTGTCCTGTCGGGCGAGCAGGCCGACGCACTGGCGCATGTCACGGACGGGTCCGATTTAGGGGCCGTGGTCGGCCATGCCGGTACCGGCAAGAGTGCGCTGCTGGGCGTAGCGCGGGAGGCCTGGGAAACGGCGGGCTATGAGGTTCGAGGTGTGGCGCTTTCCGGCATCGCGGCGGAAAATCTCGAAAGCGGATCGGGCATTGCGTCGCGCACCATCGCCAGCATGGAGCATGGCTGGCACCAGGGCCGCGACCTTCTCATGAGCCGCGATGTCCTAGTGATCGACGAGGCGGGCATGGTGGGCACTCGCCAATTGGAGCGCGTGCTTTCCCACGCTGCAGAAGCCGGCGCAAAGGTGGTGCTGGTTGGCGATCCCCAGCAACTGCAATCCATCGAGGCGGGCGCAGCGTTCCGGTCGATTCATGAGCGCCACGGTGGCGCGGAAATCGGCGAAGTGCGCCGTCAGCGGGAGGACTGGCAGCGCCACGCCACGCGGAATCTCGCCAATGGCAAAACCGGTAATGCGCTTGAAGCTTATCGCTCCCGCGGCATGGTGCACGAGGCCCACACCCGCGAGCAGGCGCGCGGTGATCTGATCGCCCGCTGGGACCGCGACCGACAGGCATCACCGGATCGGAGCCGGATCATCCTAACTCACACCAACGACGAGGTTCGCGCGCTGAACGAGGCAGCGCGCGAGCGGATGCGGGCTGCGGGTGATCTGGGGGATGACGTCCGCCTGACCGTCGAACGTGGCGCGAGAAATTTTGCCAGCGGGGATCGCGTCATGTTCCTGCAGAACGAGCGTAGCCTTGGTGTGAAAAACGGCACGCTCGGAACCATCGAACAGGTGAGCGCGCGGTCCATGATCGTTCAGGCTGACGATGGCAGATCCGTCACCTTCGACCTCAAGGACTACGATCGGATCGATCATGGCTATGCCGCGACCATTCACAAGGCGCAGGGCATGACCGTGGACCGCGCCCATGTGCTGGCGACGCCGGGGATGGATGCCCATAGCAGCTATGTCGCCCTGTCGCGGCATCGCGACGGTATGGACTTGCATTATGGCCGCGACGATTTTTCCAATCCGGACCGCCTCGCCCGTACCCTGTCGCGTGACCGGGCCAAGGACATGGCCTCGGATTACGAACGGCGCGATCCGGTACAGAGCTACGCCGAGCGGCGTGGGATCGCCTTCCGCGAGCGTATGGCCGAGATCGGGCGCAAGGTCGTGCCGGAAAAGCTGCGCGAGATGTTCGACGGTCTTCGCTCTCCTGGAGATGTGCCCGGCCGCGATGGCGGACGGAAGCCACAGCGGGAAACGCCGGAAAGGGAAAGGAGCGGTACGGGAGCAGAGGGACACGAAACAGAGCCGCCGCAAAGAGAGGCGGAAAAGGCATTGCGTCGCGTGCGTACCCGAGCGCTCTTGCGCCATGCCCGCGCCGTAGATGCGATCTTCAAGGCCCAGGAGATGGGCGGCGAGGCAAGTCCCGAGCAGGTGAAAGAACTACAAAAGGCCCGCCAGGTTTTCGAGGAGGTGAGGCCTTATGGCTCGCACGACGCCGAAGCCGCCTAC
>JASHVN010000174.1 GCA_030044555.1 Xanthobacteraceae bacterium
CCAGTTCTGGCGCGACCGCACCATCGAGGCGGCGCAAGCAGCGGCCGACGCTTACCTGGTCAGCTGCGCCAACATTTCGGTGTTCCCGGTCATCGCCGAGATCGAGCAAAAGCTCGACCGTCCGGTGGTGACCAGCAATCAAGCCGTAATCTTTCACGCTCTCTCGCTCCTTGGCGCCGCCGACCGGCGCAATTGTCACGGCCGTTTGTTCGCTGCTCTCGGCACCACAGCGCCCGCAAGCAAGGTGCACGCTTAAGCCACAACCCTTCAGCAGCCATAGCCCTTCGGCAGCCATGACCCTCCAGCAGAACACCGACCGCATCCAAACGACCCATATCGGCAGTCTGCCGCGCCCGCACGATCTGCTTGACCTGATGAAGGCGAAGTTCACCGGTCAGCCCTACGATCAGAACAAATACGAGGCGCAGCTCGCTCAATCGGTCAACGATGTCGTGCGCAAGCAGGTAGAGTGCGGCATTGATATCGTCACCGACGGTGAATTCTCCAAGCCGGGATTCTTCACCTACATCCAGGAGCGTCTTGAGGGTTTCGAGCGGCGGCCAGAGCAGAAACTGAAACTGTTCGCCCGGGAGGTGGCGGCGTTTCCCGAGTATTATGCGGAATATTTCAAGCAGGCGATGATGGGCGGAGCGATCGTCGGCTTGGCGCCCGTTGTATGCGTCGGCCCGATCAAATATCGCGGCGAAGCATTCGTCAAAAGAGATATCGAGAACGTCAAGCGCGCCGCGGCGGCGGCCGGCGTGCCTTATCATCATGTGTTTCTGCCGGCGACCGCGGCGTCGGGGGTCGGCATCAACGAATACTACAAGTCCGACGAGGACTATTTCCACGCGCTCGCCGCCGAACTCGCCAAGGAATACCGCGCCATCGTCGATGCCGGCATTCTGGTGCAGATCGACGATCCGTTTCTGCCGGATATTTTTTTCGAGCCCGACCTCGACCGCGCGCAAATGCGCCGCCGCGCCGAAATCTACGTCGAGGCCACCAATGCGGCGCTCACCGGCATTCCGCCGGAGAAGGTGCGCTTCCACACCTGCTACGGCATCAATGAAGGCCCGCGCCTTTATGAGGCCGCGCTCTCCGACATCATCGACTATGTGCTCAAGATCAATGCCGGCTCCTACAGCTTCGAAGCCGCCAATCCCCGGCATGAGCACGAGTACCATCTGTTCGAGCGTGTCAAGCTCGCCGACGGCAAGGTGCTCGCACCGGGCATGATCACCCATGCCAGCAACATCGTTGAACACCCGGAACTGATCGCCGAACGCATCGTGCGTTTCGCCAAGCTGGTTGGCAGAGAGAACGTCATCGCCGCGGCGGATTGCGGCTTCTCCTCGCAGGCTTTGTACCGCACCGAAGTGCATCCGACCGTGGTCTGGGAGAAATTCAAGGCGCTCCGTCAAGGCGCCGATCTCGCCACCAGGCAGTTGTGGACATAATGCCGTTATCGCGCGCGAAGCGGAGCGACCCGGTCCGCCGCGGCGACGGCGTGATTGCCCTGCGGCTTGCGCTTCTTGCAATGCTAAGCGTGCTCGCCGCCGTCCTGCCGGCGCATGCCGAAGACGTCGCGCGCTTCTACAGCGGCAAACAGATCCGCTTCATCGTCGGCTCGGCGGCGGGCGGCACCTACGATCTGTTGGCCCGCATCGTCGCCAGGCACATGGGCGCGCATATTCCCGGCAATCCCACCATCATCGTGGAAAATCAGCCGACCGCCGGCGGCATCGCCATGACCAACGAGCTTTATGCGCTCGGGCCTAAGGATGGCACCGTGGTCGGCGTGCCGCTCAATGGCATCCCGGCGGCGCCATTGTTGCAGCCAAAAGCCGCGCGGTTCGACTCTGCAAAACTGATCTGGGTCGGCTCGACCCACAGCGAGCCTTACGTCGCCTATGTCTGGCATACCGCGCCGGTGCAGGACCTTGCCGACGTGCTGACCAAACAGCTCGTTGTCGGCGCCACGACGCCGGGCACCACCATGAACGATTTTCCGATGCTGACCAACGCCGTGCTCGGCACCAAATTCAAGATCGTGCCCGGCTACGGCTCGACGCCGCTGATGAACGAGGCGCTGGAGCGCGGTGAGATCGAGGGCGTCGTCGGCTTCGGCTGGTTCGCGCTCAACGCGCAGGCCGGCCAGCTCGTCGCACAGATGAAGATCAAGATCATCGCCCAGTTCGGCACCAGCCGCAGCCGACTCTTGCACGACGCGCCGCTGATGCTCGACCTCGTCAAGCATGAGGCCGACCGGCAGGCGCTGCTGCTCCTGTTCGGCCGCACCGAATACGGCCGTCCGTATTTCCTGCCGCCGGACGTGCCGGCCGACCGGGTCGAAGCATTGCGCCGGGCCTTCGATGCGACCATGAAGGATCCCGCTTTCGTCGCCGACGCCAACCGCATCGGTTTCCCGCTTGATCCGCTGACCGGCGAACAGGTCCAGGCCGCGATCGCCGAACTGGCCAAGACGCCTCCCGCGGTGGTTGCCCGCGTGCGCGCGGCGCTCAATGAGCCGTGAGGGCATTCGTCATTGCGGGCCAAAGAGAGGGGCGGGGATGCCCTTTTGCCTCGTGACGACATGCTGTAATTCATCGGAAACCAACTCTACGAGTTTGCGAGGTTGATAGTGCACGCCCCCCAGGAAAACGCCACGCGCGATGGATCGATCGAGGCGCGCCGCGCCATGCACAGCGACAATAAGCTGCAGATCGGTCTGTTCGGCCCCAATTGCTCGTCCGGCCGCGCCGTAACGCTCGTTCCCGAGCGCTGGTCGGGCAACTGGCCCGACAACAAAAGGCTGGCGCAGATGTCGGACGAGGCCGGCATCGACTTTCTGCTGCCGATCGGACGCTGGAAGGGTTATGGCGGTGACACCGATTATCAGGGCACCACGCTGGAGACGATCACCTGGGCGACCGGGCTCCTCGCGAGCACCAAGCGCATCACGGTGTTCGGTACAGTGCACGCGCCGATCTTCAATCCGGTGGTGGCGGCGAAGGAAATGGTGACCGCCGATCACATCGGCGAGGGGCGCTTCGGTCTCAACATCGTGGTCGGCTGGAACGAGGGCGAGTTCGACATGTTCGGCGTCGAGCAGCGCCAGCACGAGGATCGCTACGATTACGCGCAGGAATGGATCGACGTCATCAAGATGATCTGGTCCGACCGCGAGAACTTCGATTTCGACGGCAAGTATCTGCACATGAAGGGCATCCGCGGCAAACCGAAGCCGTTCGGCGGCACGCGGCCGGTGATCATGAATGCCGGCGCCTCGGCGACCGGCCAGGCGTTCGCGGTCAAGAACTGCGACGCGTTCTTTTTGCAGGCCTCGCGCACCTCGCTCGGGGACACGCAGCAGAAAGTCCGCGCCGCGCAGAACGCCGCGCGTGCGCAGGGGCGCGAAATCGGTTGCTACACGGTCGGCGTCGTCACCTGCCGGCCGACGCGCAAGGAAGCCGAAGATTATTTCCAATATTCGATCGTCGAGCGCGCCGACTGGTCCGCGGTCGACGGCATCCTGGCGCTGAAGAATATTTCGCCCCAGACCGTGCCGATGCAGGAATTTCTGCTCAAGCGCAGCCAGTACGCGCAGGGCATGGGCGGGCTGCCGATCATCGGCGATCCCGATCACGTCGCCACGCAGCTCGCCGACCTCGCCAAGGCCGGCCTCACCGGCATCGCCATCTCGCTCGTCAACTACGTCGATGAGCTGCCGTATTTCTGTGACGAAGTGATCGGGCGGCTGCAGCGCATGGGATTGAGAGAGAAGGTGCGGCTGGCGTGATCAAAAAATCGGCGGCCGCTTTCTTGTGGAAAATCTGATCAAGCAAGCAAACAGATGAACGTTGATGACGGAACAAATAAGTGAAATGGTTGATTCTTGATACTCACAGGAGCTGAAGTTGTTTCATCGCTAAAAGCTGTTCATCAAACAGACATAAAAGTTAGTTTTGATTGTTGCCTGGTCGTCATATAGTCTGCGCTGAAACAAATTTTCATCAAA
>JASHVN010000175.1 GCA_030044555.1 Xanthobacteraceae bacterium
CCGAGCGCCCCGATGTCGCATGGAATGCGCCCGGGCCCCTGCACCGCATCGACATGCAGGAGGCCATTCGCCGCGTGGACGATTGCCGCAGCCTCGGCAATCGGCTGCACCACGCCCGTCTCGTTATTGGCAAGCATCAGCGAGACGAGCGGCCTCGACGCCCCGCCGACGGCCTTCGCCAAAGCCGCAAGGTCGACAACGCCATGCGGCGTGACTGGAACGTCCTCGATTGCATCGCCGGGAAAGCGACCGCCGGTGCGGACCGAGGCATGTTCGATGGCCGAGATGACGAGCCGGTCGCGCGGCCGCTTCTCACCGCCGGCCTCAAGGGCGGGCGTCAGCGCCGCCATGTTGGCCTCGGTGCCGCCGGAGGTGAAGAACACGTTTCCCGGCTGCGCGCCGATCAGTGCCGCCACCTGTTCGCGCGCCTGCTCGACAAGCGCTCGCGCCGCGCGGCCTTCGGCATGGATCGACGACGGATTGCCGGAGAGCGCCAAAGCGTCCAGCAACGCAGCGTGCGCCTGCGGCCGCAACGGCGCCGTGGCGTTCCAATCCAAATAGCTGCGCTCAATCATGCTCGTGAAGCTTGCTTTTTGTCCCCTGGCCTGTGCTAGAAGTCGCAAGTGCCTGCATGGGACCGCGCATGCACGTCGCCAGTTGCAAAAATATCAAGTGGTTATAGATACTTAGGTGCGCCAGATACTTAGGCGCGCCCTGGAGCGCGGTCAAGCGATCTGCTCGCCAAGCACTGAAGGTTGAAACAAAAACATGCCCGAGGTCATTTTCACCGGACCCGGCGGCCGCATCGAGGGCCGTTATCACCCGGCACGGCAGAAAAACGCGCCGATCGGCATCGTGCTGCATCCGCACCCGCAATTCGGCGGCACGATGAACCACCAGATCGTGTACCAGCTTTACTACGCCTTCGTGCACCGGAACTTTTCTGCGCTGCGGTTCAATTTCCGCGGCGTCGGCAGGAGCCAGGGCGGGTTCGATCACGGCATCGGCGAACTTTCCGACGCCGCCGCCGCGCTCGATTGGGCGCAATCGGTCAATCCGGAGGCGCGCAGCTGCTGGATCGCCGGCTTCTCGTTCGGCGCGTGGATTGGCATGCAGCTTCTGATGCGGCGGCCGGAAATCGAAGGCTTCATCTCGATCGCGCCGCCGGCAAATCTGTACGACTTCTCCTTCCTCGCGCCCTGCCCGTCCTCGGGCTTGATCATCCACGGCGACAAGGACGCCGTGGTGCCGCACCGCGACGTGACCACGCTGGTTGAGAAGCTCAAGACGCAGAAGGGCATCGTCATCGAGCAAAAGGTCGTTCCCGGCGCCAACCATTTCTTCGACGGCAAGATCGAGCCGCTGATGAGCCAGATCAGCGCCTATCTCGACAAGCGGCTGGGCGCCACAAAGGCCGGCGGGCGGACCACCACCGCCGCATAGGCGCCGCAAGCGAGCCGCCGCTCAGGCGCCAGCTTTCGGCGGAGTCATTCCGGACCGTCGGCTGAACGTCTTCGATCAAAGATCTGATCCGATCAGCATCCGCCGGCGTCGCCGGGTTGTGGACCACCATGCTGAGGTCCGGCCGAGCCATCGGCCGACGCCTGCAGCTACCGGTCAAATCCATCGCTCGGGAAGAAGCTCAAGACTACTTTGGCTGGCTCGCAATGTTCGCAGGGCACGACGCTCCTGCCTCCAGCGCGCAAACACGGAAAAAGCTCCGATGGCAGCCGACCGGGCCGGGGTTGATCGCCGATCTCGAAAAATTGGACGCCTCCGAGACCTGAAGTCCGCAGCAACAACAACCGGAAACATGCCGGATATTCTACCGGTGTAGCGCAGCGCGGATTCCTTCCCCTGTCGGTTCAGGAAGCGGAGCAAAGTCAGTGCACTGCCTCAGTACACTGTCTCCGGATGGGCGACGGGGTCGACTTGGAGGTCGACGCGAATTCCCGAATTGTCGCTGCGCACGACGACGAACTCGAGCGGTTCCTCGGCATCGATATTGACTTCTTGATGGGGCACTTGCGGAGCAAAATAAGCAAAATCGCCGGGGCCGACTTCTGTCGTGAACTCGAGGCGCTCGCCCCACCGGATCTGGCATCGGCCTTTGCTGACATAGACCGCGACTTCGTGCGCTCCGTGGTTATGGACGCCGGTTCGGCCGTTCGGCTGCAGCGTCACGGTTCCTATCCAAGTCTTTGAGCCGCCGGTACCTTCAAAATCAAATGCTGTGGCGCGGCCCTGACCTCGCAAGGCAGCGGCGCGGACCACCCTTACTCCGTCATTTCGCCAGTCTCTGGCGCTCATGGTTTTCTCCGCCAAATGAAATTCACTCTGTCCACAAAAGCGAATACGCGTATTCTATTGCGATCAAGCCCCTCTGTCTACTATAATGGACAAAATGGCAAAATCGATCGCTATAAATGACAAAACGCTCAACCGAATTTCCCAGGTAATCCGCAGAAGACGGGAGGATTTGGGGTTAACGGTGCGCGCTCTTGCCCGTAAGAGCGGCATATCGTCGTCGATGATCTCCGACGTCGAGCGCGTCCTGAAATCACCTACAGTTTCGACGCTTGCGGCCCTCGCCGAAGCGCTCGAAATGCCACTCTCAACACTGTTTGAGAGCCGGGCGCCGGCGCGTATGCGCGTCGTGAAGGCATCTGAGCGTCAGTGGCTCGTCGAGGCGGGCAACGGCGCGAAGCGCGATCGCTTTGGCCCTACCGTCGCCGGCAGCGGAATCGAATTCTTGCGCTATTGGGTGCCGCCGCACACCTTGGCAGGGCCATTTCCAGCTCACGCGCCGGGGACAATCGAGCATGTTTACGTTGCTTCGGGCATGGTTCGAGTAACGCTTGGAAATGATGTGGCCGATCTTCAGGCAGGCGATTGTTGCTCATGCTTTGCCGATCTGCCGCATGGTTTTGATAATCGAGAGGGTGTGGCGCCGACCGAGATTATTCTTGTTGTCGAACCGCCTCGTCTTTCGACATCGCATCGACCAAGACGTCGCGAGGAGCGCCGGTGACGCGAACACCTGCAGACCCAGTTCGGGATTGTCGTCGGTGACGGCCACGCCTTTAATGCATGATCCGGAAAAGTGTGGAGCGGTTTTCCGAAAAGCATGCCCTCGGGCTTGACCCGAGGGATCATGTGCAAACAAAGAGCTAAAGCGATGATGATTCATCCTCAAATCATCGCGCTTTAGGTGCCGCACCCGCCTAGTCTACGAAAACCTCTTCACCGTCAACACGGCGTTCAGCCCACCGAAAGCGAATGAGTTCGACATGGCGGACTCGATCGAGAGAGAGCGCGCGCTGTTGGGCACGTAGTCGAGGTCGCAGGCCGGATCAGGTCCAAGGTAACCGATGGTCGGCGGCACGATGCCTTCGCGCACCGCCAGCACTGTCGCCACCAGTTCGAGCGCACCGGCAGCGCCAAGCGCGTGTCCGATCATCGATTTGGTCGAGGAGATCGCGAGCTTTGGCGCATGCGGGCCGAACACCTCGTGCAAGGCCTTGGTCTCGGTGTCGTCGTTGGCGGCCGTCCCGGTGCCGTGCGCATTGACGTATTGAATGTCGTTGGCGGCCAAATTCGCGTCCGCCAGCGCTGCCTGCATCGCCCGCGCCATGCCGCCCCGGTCGGGAGCGGTGAGGTCGGCCGCATCGGCGCTCATGCCGAAGCCGACAATCTCGCCGAGAATTTCGGCGCCGCGGGCCTGCGCGCGCTCGAGCGGCTCGAGCACGATCATGGCCGCGCCCTCGCCCAGGACCAGACCCATGCGGTCCTTCGAGAATGGCCGGCAAACGTCCGGCGACATCACCCGCATGGCCTCCCAGCCGCGCACGGTGCCGAAGGTGATGCAGGCTTCGGCGCCGCCGGTCACCGCGCAGTCGACGAGACCTCCGCGCACCATCTGGAAGGCAATGCCGATGGCATGCGTTGCCGACGCACAGGCGCTCGCCACCGCGAAGGCCGGTCCGCGCAACCCGCAATCCATGGACACCTGACTGGCCGGCGCATTGACCATCAGCTTTGGAATGGTCAGCGGAAACACCCGCGTTCTTTTCTCCAGATAGACGCGGCGAAAGCTGTCGTCGTGGGTGGTCTGACCGCCGACGCCGGTGCCGAGGATGGTCGCAGTGCGCACCGACAGCGGCATGTCAAAAATGAGGCCCGATTGCGCGATGGCCTCACGCGCGGCAACAACCGCAAATTGGGAGACGCGGTCGAGCGTGGAAATCTGCCGCTCGGCAAAGTGCTTGAGCGGGTCGAAATCCTTGACCTCGGCCGCCACCTTCTGTGTCAACTCGTCGTTCGCGGGCGTAAGCGTGATCGGGCCGAGGCCGCTCACGCCCGCCTTGAGGTTCTCCCAATAGCTGGTCCTGGTGTGGCCAAGCGGCGTGACGGCGCCCAGCCCGGTGACGACGACACGTTTCACTTCAGTCACGATTTCTTCTGAGCCACCAGTTCTTCAACGGCTTTGACGACGTCGGCGACGGTTTCGAACTCGGTGCGCGGATTGTTGGTATTGGCGTTGTAAGGGATCTGGATATCGAACTTCTCTTCGAGATCGAAAATCATTTCAACCGCATCGAGCGATTCAAGACCCAAATCCTCAAGCCGGTCCGACATCTCGACGGACGATTTCTCCACCCGCTTTTTCTTGGCGATAATGGCGATGACGTCGCTTGCTACGTCGCTCATGCCCCAAAGCCCCCGCTCACTTCTTCACTGTCCCTTCCAGAGCGTCGAGACGGGACGCCAGAGCCTCGACCCTATCATGAAGCCGCCGCTGCCGGCGCAGGTAAAGGTGCTGTTCGACCGATCGCTGGTGCGGCTGCGCCGGATAACCGGAGTAGAAGGCGCCGGCGGGAACGTCGGTCGCCACGCCCGAGCCGGCCGCAATGATCGCCTGATCGCCGACGCGCACGTGATCGCCGATACCGACGCCGCCGCCAAGCCGGACCCGGTCGCCAAGAACAACGCTGCCAGAAATGCCCACCATGCCGCAGAGGATGCAGCTCTCGCCGATGGTCACATTATGCCCGATATGGACGTGGTCGTCGATCTTGCTGCCGCGGCCGATGCGGGTGCTTTCCAGCGTGGCGCGGTCGATGGTGGTGCAGGCCCCGATCTCCACATCGTCGCCGATCTCGACATCGCCGAGCGAATGGACCCGCGTGACCCTTACGCCAGCAGTGAAGGCCGTAGCCGACATCAGGCCGGGCGCGAAGCTGAAGCCGTCGGCGCCGATGACCGCATTGCCATGCACGATCACCCGGTCGCCGAGCCGGCACTTGTGGCCGATGCGCACGCCGGGATGCAGCAGGCAATCGGCGCCGATCGCCGCCTCCGCCCCGATGGTGACGTGCGGCATGATGGTGGTGCGGTCGCCAATGCGGGCGCGCGGACCTACCACCGCGTAGGGGCCAATGCTCACCGCCTCGCCGAGGACGGCGTCGGGCGCGACCAGAGCAGTCGCATGAATGCCAATGTCGTGCTCCGGGCCCGGATCGAACAAGGCGG
>JASHVN010000176.1 GCA_030044555.1 Xanthobacteraceae bacterium
GATGACAATAAGCGCCAGGCCGCCGAGCGCTCGCTCGCCTATATGGGACTAAAGGGCGGCGAGAAGATTACCGACATTGCGCTTGACCGCGTGTTCATCGGCTCGTGCACCAACGCCCGCATCGAGGATTTGCGCGCCGTCGCCAGGGTCGCGGACGGCAAGAGTGTCAACGCCAGCGTCAAGGCGATGATCGTGCCCGGCTCAGGGCTGGTCAAAGAACAGGCCGAGGCCGAGGGGCTGGACAAGATTTTCGTCAAGGCCGGCTTCGAATGGCGCGAGCCCGGCTGCTCCATGTGCCTCGCGATGAATCCGGACAAACTGGCGCCGGGCGAGCGCTGCGCCTCGACCTCGAACCGCAACTTCGAGGGCCGCCAGGGCTATAAGGGCCGCACGCATCTCGTCTCGCCCGCCATGGCCGCCGCCGCCGCCATTGCCGGGCGTTTCGTCGACGTGCGGGAGTGGCGCTAAGCGCTTAGCCCCCGACCCACCAGCAATACGTCAGCGGGTAGAGCACCGGCCCGCTCGGCCGATACTGTAAATCCAGCCGTTCGACACAACGCCGATACAGCGGCGGCCGCGGCGTGATGACGATGCGCGGCCGCGGATAGCGCGGCGGCGCGGTCTGCGCCGATGCCGGCGCGAACGCGCTGGCCGCAAAGAGCACCACGAGACCGGCGATCAGAACGAGCTTCATGCGCAACATGATTACTTGCAACATGGCCGCCTCACTTTCCTGCCCTGCGGCTTAAGGCTCCCGCATCGCCGTCCGCAGGTCAACTGGGCCGCGCGGACGAATTGCGCTAGACATCAATCATGCCCGATCGCGCATCCGATCCGCTGGCCTGGCAGCCGGCGCACACTCCATCGCTCGCCGAGTTCGAAATGTACGCGCTGGCGGTGTTTCGCCGTCTGCCGAAGCAATTTCGAGAGTTATGCAGCGATCTGGTCATTCGGGTGGACGAGTTCGGCAGCGCCGAGGTTTTGCACGCGCTGCACATTCACAGCAAGTTCGACCTGCTAGGCTTGTTTCAGGGAATAGGCGTGCCGTTCCGTTCGGAGAGCGCGCCCATGCAAATGCCCAACATGATATGGCTCTACCGCCGGCCGATCCTCGCCTATTGGGGAGGTCATGACGACACCCTGGGGGCGATCATCCAGCACGTGCTCATCCACGAGATCGGCCACCATTTCGGATTCTCCGACGCCGACATGCATGCGATTGAGCGCGCGGAGCATTAGAGCATGATCCCGAAAAGCTTGCCCTCGGACTTGATCCGAGGGTGGCTACCGGTTTTCGGAATAGATCATGCTCCAACAATAACCGGAGCGGCTATGCCGCTCTAACGAAAGGATACGCAATGAAAATCGACGGCGCCTGTCATTGCGGCTTCATCACCATCGAAGGCGAAGCCGATCCGGAAAAAACGCAAATTTGCCATTGCACCGACTGCCAGACCGGCACCGGTTCCGCCTTTCGCGTCTCCATCCCGGTCCCCGGCACGAGCTTCAAGATGAACGGCGAGCCTGCGCTCTACCTGAAGACCACCGCCGACAGCGGCCGGCCGCGGGTGCAGGCGTTCTGTCCGAAATGCGGCTCGCCGATCTATTCGACGACGCCCGGCGACGGCGTGCAGCCGTCCTACACGGTGCGGGTCGGTATTTTGCGCCAGCGCGAGCAATTGATTCCGCGGCGGCAGAACTGGTTTCGCTCCGCGCGCGCGTGGGTCACCGGGCTTGACGCAGTGCCGAAGAATGAGCGGCAAGCGCCGGCGTGACGCCGCGTGCTGGCGATTGCGCCATGAGGCTCGGACTGTCGCGTATTCACTCCGCTTTGATGTCGGCGAACTTGATGACTTGCGCCCACTTGGCGATCTCGCCGGCAATGAACGCGCCGAATTGGTCCGGCGTCATCGGCATCGGCTCGGCGCCCAGGTTCGCCAGCTGCGTTTTCACCTGGGCATCGGCCAAGCCGGCACTGACAGCTTGGCTGAGCGTCGCGATGATTTCGTGCGGCGTTCCCTTGGGCGCCACCAGCCCCTGCCAGCTTGTCGCCTCATAGCCGGGCAGGAATTCGCTCAGCGCAGGAACGTCGGGCAAGGTCGCCACCCGCGTCGCGGTGGTCACCGCCAGCGGCCGCAGCTTGCCGCTGCGGATGAACGCGATCGATGCCGGCAGCGTATCGAACATCACCTGCACCTGGCCGCTGAGCAGATCCGGCCGCGGATTGGTGCGGTAGGGGACGTGAAGCATTTTCACGCCGGTCATCATCATGAACAGCACGCCGGCCACATGCGGGGTGCCGCCGATGCCGCCCGAGGCCATGTTGAGCTTGCCCGGATTGGCCTTCGCATAGGCGATGAATTCCGGAACGGTCTTGGCAGGAACCGCCGGGTTGATCTCCATGACTTGCGGGATGCGGGCGACACCGGCCACCGGCGCGATGTCGCGCGCGAAATCGAAATTCAGATTTTTGTAGAGCGTCGCGTTCACCGTGTTGGCGGCGATGGCCTGCAGCAGCGTGTAACCGTCCGGCGCCGCGCGCAGCGCCATCTCGGTTCCGACATTGCCATTGGCGCCCGGCCGGTTGTCGATGATGAATGGCCGCCCCAAACGCTGCGACAAATATTGGGCGATGATCCGGGATACGATGTCGGGCGAAGAACCGGCCGGCAGCGCAACGGTCACGCGCACCGGCCGGTCCGGGTAATTTTCTGCGACCGCAGCGTCCCGCCGGGCCGCGAGCGCCGCAGCACCCAGGGCGAAATGCAAAAGGCTTCGGCGAGGCAGTTTCATCCGCAATGATCCGCCCGTGCCCGCTGGAGCGGGATGAGATTTGATCGAATCGTCATGCCCGCGCTTGTCGGGGCACCCCATCGCGAATCGCGCGGTGGGGACCCCGACGCGGGCATCCACGTCTTGAACGCCGCACCAAAACAAAGACGTAGATGGCCGGAACAAGTCCGGCCGTGACGGCCTCTGTAAAACCTAAAATCATCATGCTCTAATAAAGCGGCTCGCCCTCGACGGTGCAGCGGCGCAGCGTCCGGCGCTGTTCCGGCGGCCAATCGGTGCGCGCGTGCAGGCAGGCGAGATTGTACCACATGATGAGATCGCCGGGGCGCCAGGCGTGCTCGTAAATGATCGCCGGATCCTCGGCGATGGCGAACAG
>JASHVN010000024.1 GCA_030044555.1 Xanthobacteraceae bacterium
TGCGCCAGCTGGTCGGCGAAATACGCCACCGTCTTGGTATAGACCTCCGACGCATTCCACTGCAGCAGCACCTGGAAGTTCGGGCTGCCTTCGTCCCAAGGCTTGCCGGCCTGCCAGCCATAGCTTTTCAGATAATTCGCCGTCGAGGCGAGCACGTCGGGCACGCTGTGAATGAGATCGCGCCGGCCTTTGCCGTCGTAGTCGATGGCGTATTTCAGATAAGAGGACGGCAAAAACTGCGTCTGCCCGATCTCGCCTGCCCAGGCGCCGTGCATTTGCGCCGCGCTCATGTCGCCACGATCGATGATTTTGAGTGCGTCGAGCAACTCGGCGCGGAACTTGTCGGCGCGGCGGCAATCGTAGGCGAGCGTCGCCAGCGCGCGGATGGTCGGGAAGTTGCCGTCGACGGCGCCGAAATCGGTCTCCAATCCCCAGATGGCGACGATCACCGGACCCGGCACGCCGAATTGCTGCTCGATGCGGGCGAATAGCGGGCGGTATTGCGCCAGAAGCCGCCGGCCGCGGGCGAGCCGCGGCGGCACCATGCGGCCGGAGAATTCCTCAAAGCTTTGCTTGAAAACCCCCTGTGCGTGATCGCGGGCGATGATGGTCGGATCGTAGGTCATCCCGCCGAGCGCCGATTGGATCGCGCGCTGGGAAACGCCTTGCGACGCCGCCTCCTGCTCGAAGCCGTGCAGCCAGGTGGAGAAATCGCCGCCGCAGGGTGTCTCCGCCGCGGCCGGAACCGTTATCATCAGGCCGAAACAAAGGGCTGGCCAAACCAATCGGAAAATGAACGTTCGCATGATGTTCTCGATAGCTTCCCGGCAATCAGAGGGGACATTGGGACACCAATATGATGCCATCAATATGATGCCGCCAAGATGGGGCCCAAGATGGGGACCCAAGATGGCGCCCAAAATGGCGCCAATGTGGGCTTCCCCGCTACGGTAGTTTCCCGCCGCTATTTAAGCGATTGGCTTGGTGGGTTCATAGCCGTCGGCGCGAAGAAGTTCACGAAAAAGCCCGGCCGAAATCAGCACGACCGCCATTGTGCTCAGCCCGCCAAGAAGGACCGCCGGAACCGTGCCGAAGGCGGCTGCCACCGTGCCGGCGCGGAAGGTGCCAAGCTGGTTTGACGTGGAGGTGAACATCGAGTTTACCGCGAACACGCGCCCCCGCATCTCGTCCGGCGTGTGCAATTGCACCAGCGTTTGCCGGATCACCATGCTGATCGTGTCGGCTGCGCCGACGACTATGAGCGAACTCACTCCCAGCACGAAGCTCGGCGACAGCGCCAGCAGGATCGTTCCCAATCCGTAGGCCGTGACGGAGATAAACATCGCGTAGCCGACGCGGCGCGATATCGGATGCCGCGTCAGGATCAGCGCCGAGCCGACGGCGCCGATGGCCGGCGCGGCGCGCAACGCGCCAAACCCGATCGGACCGGTGACGAAAACGTCGCTGGCGAAAATGGGCAGCAAGGCCGTGGCGCTGCCCAGGAGGACGGCAAAAAGGTCCATGGTGATGGCGCCGAGCACGACCTTATTGCGGACGATATAGGTAAAGCCGCTGAACAATGTGGACAGATCGGCGGGCTGCCGCTTGCTGACAATCCGCTCCACCGCGATGCTCATCATGACTAAAGCGGCTGACAGCCAGAGCAGCGCGCATAGCGCGAAAACCAGGCTCGGGCTGATCTCGATCAGGACGCCGCCAAGCGCCGGGCCAGCGACCACGGCGGCCTGCGATCCGGAATTCGCCGCGGCAATCGCGCGCGGCAGCATGGGCGCTGGCACGATGTTGGTCAGCGCCGATTGCAGGCTCGGCTGTTCGAACGCCCGCCCGGCTCCGACGACGAAAGTCATGGCGAGGATAAGGGCCGGCGATCCGGTCGCGAACGGCAAGGCCAGAACCGCGGTGGCAAGCGCCTGGAGGGTCTGCGATACGGCCGTCACCGTGCGGCGGTCGTAGCGGTCCGCCGCCTGGCCGGTGGCGAGAAAGAGGCCTACCGCCGGGACGAATTGCACGAGGCCGACCAGCCCGAGCTGGAATGAGCTTCCGGTCAATACGTACATCTGCCAGCCGACCGCGACGGCCTGCATCTGCAGCGCAATCGAAGCGGCGATCCGCACATAGAGAAAGCGTACGAATGGCCCGTGGCGCAGCAGCGGCGTCGGCGGAGAAGGCGCGTCCATTGCGGGAAAGTTAAAGCCTTCTTTCAGGGCGGGAGGATCGGCTGAGACTGGGGCCTTCGCTCGCTGCGTGTCCGGGTATTTGGCTTACCAAGCCGAGGCTCGCGCAGCGAGCGAAGGCTGGTGGAGCCGAGGGGATTTGAACCCCTGACCTCCGCAGTGCGATTGCGGCGCTCTCCCAACTGAGCTACGGCCCCGCCGCGGCGTTCCCACCAAGACTCCCGTCTCGCGTGGGAGAAAAAGTGGGAATACGAGTTTCTGGCGAGTGCGGGCGATTTAGGATCAGGCGGTGGGCCTGTCAAGGACGCGGCCACGTTAATCCTGTCCTGCCGATCGCCGTGGATGTCGTCCAACGCCCCTTTTCGGCAGCCGCGCAAGCGGCTATTCGTCTTGCGCGCCGCCATGGCGGCCGCGCGGAGACTTCGATGGAAAATCCGTTTCTTTGGCTCATCGATACACTGATCCAGCTCTACATCTGGATACTGATCGCTGCCGCCATCCTGTCCTGGCTGATCGCGTTCAACGTGGTCAATACCCGCAACAACTTCGTCGCCGCGGTGGCGAATTTCTTCTATCACGTCACCGAGCCGGCGCTGCGTCCGATCCGCTCGATCCTGCCTAACCTTGGCGGCATCGACATTTCGCCGGTGATCCTGATTATCGGCTTGTTGTTCCTCGAGCGCATCATTTTCTGGCTTTATTACAGCGTGTTTGCCTAGGTGAATGTCACGCCGGAGCTGCCATGGATGTTGACGCCGGGCGGCGTGATCGTCGACGTGCGCCTGACGCCGCGCGGCGGCCGCGATGCCATCGAGGGCATGGCGCACCGCGCCGACGGGCGCGCTGTGGTCAAGGCGCGGGTGCGCGCGGCGGCATTCGAAGGCGGGGCCAATGCGGCGTTGTGCCGGCTGTTGGCCGCCGCGCTGGGGGTAGCGCCGCGCCAAGTGACGCTCGTCGCCGGCGCAACGGCGCGGGAGAAGCGTGTGCAGATTTCGGGTGACGCGGCGCGTCTGGCCGCAGCGCTCACCCGCTTGATCAACATGGATGCGAAGACGGAGTCATGACTGCAAAGATTATCGACGGTAAGGCCATCGCGGCCGATCTGCGCGCCGCCGTGGCGGTCGAAGTGCGGCGCGTTCATTCCGGGCACGGCCTGCAGCCGGGCCTCGCGGTCGTGCTGCTCGGCGACAATCCGGCGAGCAAGAGCTACGTCGGCAGCAAGGCGCGGGCACTGCTCGATGTCGGCATGCGCTCATTCGACTTTCATCTTCCGGTCGAGACCAGCGAGAGCGAACTCCTCGACCTCATCCAGAAACTCAATGCCGACGCCGACGTGAACGGCATCCTCGTGCAGCTGCCGTTGCCGCCGCAGATCAATACCGCGCGCGTCATTGCCAGCATCAATCCGGACAAGGATGTGGACGGATTTCACCCGCTCAATGCCGGCCGGCTGATGTCAAACCTGCCGGCGCTCGTGCCATGCACCCCGGTCGCTTGTCTTAAGCTGATCAACACCGTGTATAAGTCGCTGGTCGGCGTCGATACCTTGATGATCGGCCGCTCGCACATCGTCGGCAATCCGCTCTCCCAGGTTCTCCTCAACGAGAACGCCACCGTCACCGTCGCGCACACGCACACGCGGCATCTGCCGGACCTGTGCAAGCGCGCCGAACTGATGTGCGTCGCCATCGGCTGTGCCGAATTCATTCGCGGCGACTGGATCAAGCCGGGCGCGACCGTCATCGATGTCGGCATCAACCGCATCACCGTCGGCGGCAAGTCCCACATCGTCGGTGACGTGAAGTTCTCGGAGGCGGTCAAAGTCGCCGGCGCGATTACGCCGGTGCCCGGCGGCGTCGGTCCGATGACCATCGTGTGTTTGCTGGTCAATACGCTGCGCGCGGC
>JASHVN010000177.1 GCA_030044555.1 Xanthobacteraceae bacterium
CAGCACATGCGAACTTCGGAATCGGGACACTAGACGCACTGAATGTCGATCACAGCGGCGCGAGCGCCAAGCGGCCGCTCTGGGTCACGGCGCCGCAGAGGAACGCGCTGTCGTGATCTTCCTTGGGCGCATGGATCTGACCCTGCCAAGTGTAGAAGATAGCCCCGCCGAGACTTTGCTGCTTTGCGAGCGCGCCGAGCACGGTGCGCATCTCGTGCACCATCGCGATGCGCATGGAGTCTTCGATCGGGCACGTGTCGAGGCCTTTTAGGCCGTTAAAGTTCCACTCGGTGATCCAGCACGGTTTGCCTTTGGCCGCGCGCGAAGGCCGGCATTCAGTCAGGCCGTCATTGTCGACCTGGGTGCGCAGAGAGGCCATTCCCTGCGGCGTCCCGGGGGCGGTCACAAAAGGGTACCAATGCAGGCCGTAGCCGTCGACCAGCCGATCCAGGCCGTGGGCCTGCAGGAAGTGCAGCGTCGCCGGCACGCTGACCGCGTCCGCCTTTACGCTGTGGAGCCAACTCGCCGAATTGTCGAGGCCGGCCAGTCCAGCGGAAATGATCGGTGTGTGCCGGTTGAGCGTCGAATGGTCGCGAAGATCTTTCAGCGCCGCCAGCGTCTCCAGGTACCGCAGATAGCCCTTCGCGATCTGACGCCCCTCGGGATCGTCGGCAAGATCCTTCTCGTTGAGGATTCGACCTTGCGCCGGCAGAGGAAAGTCGGCGTTGAAGCCGGTCCAGTTGATCTCGTTGCCGAGTTCGAAGCCCGCCAGCACGACGCCTTTGCTTTCGAGCTTCGCAAGCTCCGCTGCGATGTTCGCCTTGAACACGTCGGCGTTCGCCGTCGAGAGCGGCCAGCCCTCCCAGAAAGCCTTGCCCTTGTAGGCGGGGGGCAATTGCCGCCACTTCGTCCCGGGATCGGGGTAGACGCCCATGAGCCATTCGATCCTGATCCCGTGGGCGTAAGCGCGTTCAGCGAAGGCGAGGCCATGGTCGTTGTCGGGGATGCCCGCGCGGATGACCTTGACGCCTGCCGAAAGCAGCGCGCGGAACGTGGCCTCCTGTTCGGCCGGGGTCTGCTTATAGGGCTCGTTCACGAGATTGGCCCCGACGACCGGAGGCCCGGCCGCCAAGGCCGGCGCCGGACCGGCGGTCAGGAGCGCAAAGGCCAACGCAATGAAACCCAACCTCAGCTGCTTCATGGGTTCGAGTCCTCGTTGTCCGCCCCGCGCGCGTCGTCCGGTTTGACTCCGGTTGATGCCGAAATCGGACGATCCAATTTGCGCCGTAACGGGATTCAGGAACGCGGTCTTCTTTGGTAGTCGAGCGCGCCGAGCAGCGGGCCGAGGTGTTCTTCATAGACGTGCCAGCGGCCGATTGCGGATTTGTAGATCGGCTGGCGCACCTGCGTGGCGCTGGCGGTGCGCACCGGCCGGTCGGTCTGGTGGAATGACAGGCAGCGATCGTCCCAGGGCAGGCCGCAATAGTCGATGATGCGCCGCGCCTGGCCGTCAAGGTCGGCGACCACGTCCTCATAGCGCACGTCGAGGATGCGGCCGGGCGGCAGCACCGTGCGCCAATACGCCATCAAGGCCTCGTAGCGTCTGTAATAGCGGCCAAGCTCGGCGAGATCGTAGGTATGGTTCTGCTCCGCCGAGAACAATTTGGAAAAGCACGAAATGCAGGTGTCGACCGGATCGCGGATGGTGTGAATGATCCTGGCGTTCGGCAGCGCCAGATGGAGCAGGCCGGCGAAATAATAATTCGACGGCATCTTGTCGGTGATGCGCGCCGCATCCGCCCGTCCGTGCTTGGCGGCGAGCGCGCGAACCAGTGCAAGGTAGCGCGCGCCGATCTGCCGGAGCGCCGCGCCGTCGAGGGCCGGAACGAATTCCGGATAGATGAGCGCGTTGCCGTCCGGTCCGCGCACCTCGAGGATCACGTCGTTGAGCGTCTGCAATTCGCCGGCGCCGTGCACCAGTGGATGTGAGGCCATGATCTGCTCGACCAAGGTGGTGCCGGAGCGCGGCATGCCGATGACGAAGATCGGCAGCGCCGACGGGTCGCCGCCGCCCGATTTTCCGCCGATCAGCTCGCGCGTGAAGGCCGCCTCGATGCGGTCGAACAAAGCCAGCGTGGCCTGCTCGTCGTAGGCGACGGTGGCCCGCTTGGCGGCATTGCCGGCAAGCAGGTGCTTGAACGAGCGCGAATAATCCTTCAGATCCGCATACGCCTTGCCCAGACCGAAATCGATCTGCATGCGATCGGTCTTCGACAGTCCTTCGGTCTTGGCCGCCAGTTTTTCCATGGCGGCGAGATGCGGATCGCCGGGCGCGAATTTCTTCGAATCGGCGAGGTTGACATAGACGCCGGCGACGTCCGCATCGAGTTGCAGCGCCTGCAGGTAGGCGTCCCGCGCCTCATCGAGCTTGCCGAGCTCTTTGAGCACGTTGCCCATATTGTTGTAGGCGTCGGCGAGGTCGGGCTTGAGCGCGAGCGCGCGCTGATAATGCTTAAGCGAGTCTTCAAGGTCGCCGCGCTCGAAGGCGACGCGGCCCATGAGATTGATCGCGTCGTGATTGCCGGCATTGAGCGCGAGCGCGCGGGAGCACGCCGCCGCGGCCTCCTCGGTCTGCTTCTGATCGAGCAGCACGGTGGCGTAGTGCACGTGGAATTTGTCGCTGCGCGCCTCGATGACGAGCGCGCGGCGCAACAGCTCCGCGGCCTCGTCGAGCCGCTCGAGGTCTTTGACCGCCAGTGCCAGATTGTCGAGCGTATCGGGATTGTTGGGGCCGAGCTCCAGCGCCTTGCGGTAAACCGTCTCGGCCTCGTCCGGCCGTTTCAGCTCGCGCAGGCAGGTGCCGAGATTGTTCCAGGCGTCGGCGAAATTCGGCTGCAACTCGATGGCGCGGCGATAGGACGGCTCGGCGTCGGCGTAGCGCTTGAGGCGCTGGAGCGCATTGCCGCGATTGGAATGCGCCTGGGCGAATGCCGGTTCGAGCGCAACGGCGCGGTCGTAATGCGTGAGCGCCTCCTCGAATTTGCCCTGGTCGAACAGCGCGATGCCGAGATTGGAGAGCGCGCCGGCATAATTCGGGTTGAGCTCCAGCGCGCGGCGGCTGGCGGCGATCGCCTCGTCGATGCGGCCGGCGAGCCGGCACATTTCGCCGAGATTGGCGTGATAGAGCGCCACGTCCGGCTTGATCGCGATGGCGCGGCGCACATGCTCGATCGCATCGGCGAGCTTGCCCGATTGGTGGGCGATGATGCCGAGCATGTGCTCGGCCTCGGCATTGTCGGGCTGCGCCGCGGCAGCGCGCCGGGTCAATTCGTCGGCGTCAGCGAGAAATCCGTGGCGGCGTTTTTGCTCGGCAAGGAGCAGAGCTTGTCCCGGATTGACGGTCTGTGCCGGCGGCGCTACCGGCGCTGCGGCGCGCTCGGCTTCGGCGGCGATGATGGCGGCGGCTTCCGTGGCGCGGCTTTCGCCTTCGGCCCGAAATGGCGTGAGCCGCGTGAGGTCGCCTTGGGCGACGGCGTTGAGCTCCTTCTCCACCCGCGCGATCACGTCGGCCCAGTCTTCGCCGCGGTTCTGGCGGAACAGCCGCATGGTCGGATACCAGGGATTGTCCTCGCGGTTGAGCATCCAGCGCCAATCGGTCACCCACGGCAGCAGCACCCAGACCGGCTTGCCCAGTCCGCCGGCGAGGTGCGCCATCGAGGTGTCGACCGTGATCACCAGGTCGAGCGCGCTCACCGCGGCTGCCGATTCCACGAAATCGCTGAACGCGCCCGACAGATCGTCGATCGCCGCCGCCCGTGCCTTTCCTCGATTGGGGGAGGGGGGCAGTTTCTTCAAATCGGCGCTGCGCGGGCCGACCTGGAGGCTCGCGAACGAGGTGCCGGGCACCGCGAGTAGCGGCGCCAGCAATTTCAGATCGAGCGAGCGGCGATGGTCGTTGACGTGTTCGGGATTGCCCGCCCACACCAATCCGACTTTGAGTCCGCTCATGGTGGAAAGCCGCTTGGTCCAGCGCTGCACCGCCTCCGCCGGCGCGCGCAGATAGGGCATTTGCGCCGGGATGGTTTCGAGCCGGGTCTTGAACAGGCGCGGCAGCGAGAGCAGCACGGCGTCGCATTGATAAGGCGCCGGATCGCCGCGATCGCCCAGAACGGTGATGCCCGGCAGGCTCTCGTGCAACAGCGTCACCAGCTGCTGATGCACGCGCAGCGTGACGCTGCCGGCCCGTGCGGCGAGCAGCGGAAGGTAGCGGGCGAATTGCAGACTGTCGCCAAAACCCTGCTCGGCCTGCACATAGATGTGCTTGCCGGCGAGACTTTCGCCCTGCCAGGGAATTTCCGGAAAGCGCGGCCCCTTGCGCTCGGTGGAGCGCAGCCGCCATTCGTATTCGTCCCAGCCTTCGCCGAGATCGCCGCGCATCAACAGCAGAATGCCGAGCCCGGAATGGGCATTGGCATGATGCGGCGCGAGCGCAATGGCGCGGCGCAGCGCGGAAATGCCCTCGTCGAAGCTGCCGCTATGGTGCAGCGTGGTGCCGAGATTGGCCCAAGCGTCGGCGTAATTGGGATTGAGCGCAATGGCGCGCCGGTAGGCCGCAACGGCTTCGTCGAAGCGCTTGAGCGCGTGCAGCGCGTTGCCGAGATTGCTGTGCGCCTCGGCGAAATTCGGATTGGCGGCGATCGCCTTGCGCTGCGAGCGGGCGGCCTCCTCATAGTCTTTCAGTTCATAGAGCGCGACGCCGAGATTGCTCAAGGCGGCAGGCATGTTCGGCTCGATTGCGATGGCGCGGCGCGCCTCCTCGACCGCGAGCTTCGGCCGCCCGGCGAGCCGGTACATCTCGCCGAGATTGGCGTGAAACAAAGCCACCCGCGGCGCCAGCTTGCTGGCGTGCTGCACGTGCTCGATGGCTTCGCCGAGCTTGCCGTTCTGGTGTGCGATGACGCCAAGCAGGTGCTCGGCTTCCGGCAAATCCGGCCGCGCCTGCAGGATCTGGCGGCAGACTGCCTCGGCCTCCATCAGCCGGCCCTCGCCGCGGCAACGATCGGCATAAACCAGCGCCTCGCCGATCGGCATGACGCCGGCGTTACTCTGCCCCGCAACCCTGTTCATGGCCGGGTGGATAGCATGGGTCCGGTCAGCGGGCCATGGTGCACTGAAACATGGCGCAGCGAGACATATGACTCAGTAAAACATGGCGCAGTGAAACACGTCGCCCTCAGTGAAAAATCACGGCGCGTTCCAGCAGCGGAATCGATCGCGGCTCCCGCGCGGCCTTTCTGCAACACCTCGTAAGATTCTTGTTAGTAACCGAGAAGACCTGTTGGTAACTAATAAGAAGCGCGGCGTTTGCGGCCGCTGCGATTTGCTCCGTCATGTCCCGGCGGCGTACAAAATCCAACAAGCGCAGGGGAGGGGGGTATGCCCTGCGAACGAGAATGCAGGGGCTGGGGCAGAGTGGGCTCTCGCAACGATTGCGGCAGGCTGCGCCTGCTGCTGGCGTCAAGTTCAGTAGCGGCGCTGTTGGTCGGCGGCGGATCGTCGGCCGCGGCGGCGTGTGCGAGCGGCTACAGCAATCCCGCCGGTCAGACCGTCGGCTGTATCGTCGTCCAAAACACACCGACGTTTGCGGGCAATGTCGCCAACAGCGGCACCATCTCGGCGGGTGGCGTCGGCATTAACGTCACCAATGTCGCTGTGTTCAGCACCACCAACGCCAACGCGCCTGGCATCTCCAACAGCGGTATGATCTCGGCGAATGCCACCGGCATCGCCGTTCAGTCCACTCCGACGTTTGCGGGCGGTATCGCCAACAGCGGTACGATCGCGGGGGGCTCCAACGGTATCATCATCTTGGGCGCTTCGACCTTTGCGGGCGGTATTACCAATAGCGGCACCATCTTGGTGGCAAACAGCGGGGTAGGAATAGGCGCCGGCATAAGCCTCGTCTTTGTTTCAGACTTCGCGGGTGGCATCACCAATAGCGGTACGATCTCGGCGCTGGTTACCGGCATCGGTGTTGTGGCTACAACCTTCGTGGGGGGCATCACCAACAGCGGCACGATCTTGGCGGGAGATTTCGGCATCTACGCCGGCTTCTTGATTTCGACCTTCGCCGGCGGAATCAGCAATACCGGGATGATTTACACAGCCGGAAAAGGAATCGCGGTCGGCGGCGGCACCATGACCGGCAGCGGCGTCGCCGTCTCGAATTTTTCGGGTGGAATAGCAAACAGCGGTACGATCTCGGCGAATGGCGCCGGCGTTTACGTCGCAAGTGTCTTGACCTTCACCGGCGGCATCAGCAATTCCGGCATGATATCGGCGGGCGGGAACGGCATCTTTGTGGGCGGCGGCACCGGCGGCTCTGTTGCAATCTCGACGTTCTCCGGCGGCATCAGCAATTCGGGTACGATATCGGCAGACGGCACCGGCATCCGCGTGCTCGACGTCTCGAACTTCATCTCCGGCGGCATCACCAACAGTGGCACGATAATCGGCAGCGTCGGCATTGCCATCACCAATTCCGGCCCGGTCAGTGTGTTCGATTCCGGATTGATTGAAGGCACGAGCGGCACCGCGGTCGATCTCCGCCACGCCGGCGCCATCGATACGTTCACGCTGGGACCGGGCTACACCATCGTCGGCAACGTCGTCGGTTCCGGCAGCGACACTTTCCAACTCGGCGGGACGGGCAGCGGGTCGTTTGATCTGAACTCGATCGGTTCTGCCCAGCAATATCAGGGGTTCTCGACGTTCAATGTCGTCAGCGGCATCTGGACCGTGACCGGCACGAGCACGCCGAGCTGGAATATCACACCGGGCGGCACGCTTCTCATCGGCAGCAACACGACGACGATCACGATCGCGGAAGACGACGGCACCTTCGGCTTCGCGCAGTCCGGCGCTTATACCTATGGCAATGCCATTTCCGGCAGCGGCGGCGTCGAACAGCTCGGGCCGGGAACGACCACGCTGACTGGCGCCAATGCCTATACCGGCGGCACCACGATCGCAGGCGGAACACTAGCGCTCTCCGGCGCCGGCACGCTCGGCGCGGCGGGCGGGACGACCACCATCAACACCGGCGGCACGCTCGATCTCGGCGGCACCACGCAGACGCAAGCCGCCGTCAATCTTGCCGGCGGCACGATCCAGAACGGTGCGGTCAACGGGGCAGTCAATTCCACCGGCGGCACGATCAACGGCCTCGGCGGCACCGCGAGCGTCACGGCGACGGCTGGAACGACAATCGTCGAAGGCACCAACGGCTACACCGGCGCGACCGTCATCGCCGGCGGTACGTTCGATGTCGTCGGCACCATCACCGACACGTCGGGCGTCGACGTCGAAGCGGGCGGCATCCTGACCGGCACCGGCAAGGTCGATCCGCCGACGACGAATATCGGCGACAACGCCACTCTGGTGGCCGGCAATGCGGGCGCGCCCGGCACGTCGATGACGATACCGGGCAGTCTCGCCTTCGCCTCCGGCGCGCTCTATGTGGTCTATCTCAATCCAACCACGTCGACGTTCACGACCGTCACCGGTTCGGCGTCGCTCAACGGCACGGTGCAGGCGAATTTCGCTCCCGGCAGCTACGGCGCCAGGCAATACACGATCCTGACCGCGAGCGGCGGCGTCACCGGCGCCTTCGCCGCGCTCAACGCGGTAAACTTTACCGGCACGGTCTCGCTGAGCTACGACGCCGACGACGCGTTGCTCAATGTCGGGCCCGGCTACGTGATCCTGCCGCAACCGGCCGGCGGCAACGTCAATCAGCGCGCCGTCGTCACCGGCATCAACAACGCAATCACGGCCGGCGATACGATCCCGGCCGATATCCAGACCTGGAACGGCCTCAGCGGGCCTGCCTATCTCAACGCCCTCACCCAGACGGACGGCGAGGACTCAACCGGCGCCGAGCGCGGCGCGTTCGATCTGATGAACGCGTTTTTGGGCCTGATGCTCGATCCGTTTGTCGACGGCCGCGGCGGTAGCGGAGGGGGGAGCGCGCTCGGCTTCGCGCCCGACGAGCAGGCGAGCTTGCCGCCCGATATCGCACGCGCCTATGCGGGCGCGCTGAAGGCGCCGCCGCAACAGACCACCTTCGATCAGCGCTGGAGCACATGGGCCTCGGCCTTCGGCGGCAGTGCCACCACGGACGGCGATCCCACCGCCGGATCAAACAATGTCACCACCAGCACCTACGGCTATGCGGGCGGCGTGGACTATCGCTGGTCGCCCGACACGGTGCTCGGCTTCTCGCTCGCCGGCGGCGGCACCAATTGGAATTTGGCGCAAGGGCTGGGCGCCGGACGGAGCGACGCGTTCCTCGCCGGCATCTACGGCGTGACGCATAACGGCCCGTGGTATCTCGGCGGCGCGCTTGCCTTCGCCAACAACTGGTTCACCACCAACCGCACCGCGATGGGCGATCAGCTCACTGCGAATTTTCAAGGCCAGAGCTACAGCGCGCGGCTCGAAGGCGGCTACCGCTTCGCGGTGCCGATGTATCGCCACTTCTTCGGCGTCACCCCTTACGCGGCAATTCAGGCGCAAGACTTCCACACGCCCGCCTATAGCGAAACCGATCTCTCCGGCGGCGGCCTTGGTCTCGCTTACAGTGCGATGAATGGCACCGATACGCGCAGTGAACTCGGCAGCCGCTTCGACGATCTCACCGCCCTGAACGGTATGCCGCTTATTCTGCGCGCCAAGGTGGCGTGGGCGCACGATTGGGTGAGCAACCCGTCGCTCAATGCGTCATTTGTATCGCTGCCCGGATCGAGCTTTACCGTCAACGGCGCGCCGATCCCGCACGATTCCGCGCTGACGTCAGCCGGCGCGCAATTGTTCTTCACGCCGAACTGGTCGTTGCTCGCCAAATTCGACGGCGAATTCGCGCCCGGCGCGCAGATCTACGCCGGTTCCGGCACACTGCGATACACGTGGTAGCCGCAATGCCGGTAGCCGCGCGTGCCCATGTGCCTTTGCCGCGGCATGTGCCTTCGCCGCGGCATGTATCTTTGCCGCTGCTGTTGGCATCGACGTCGCTTGCGGCGTTGATGGTCGCCGGTGGCGCATCGCCGGCATGGGCGGCCTGCCAGGTAACGCAGAATGGAGGAACGGTTGCCGCGGTGAGCAACAGCGCGGCCACCGGCAACTGCATCCTCATCGAGAATGGCGCCAACGTCAGCGGCAACGTGACCAACACGGGCACCGGCGTCCTCACGGCGCACGGCATCGTGTCATCGCGCACCGGCATTATCATCAACGATAGCACGGTCGGCGGCACAGTCAGCAACAGCGGTACGATCAATGCGATAGCGTCCGGGATCCGCGTCGATAATAGCGGCGCTGTGCCCGAGGGGGTCACCAACAGCGGCACGATCACGACGGCAAACAGCACCTTCTTCAGCAGCAGCGCCGGGATCTTCATCGGCGCCGACCGTCCGACCTACAACATCAACAATTTCACCGGCAACATCAGTAACAGCGGCACCATCACCGCAGTCACCTATAACGGCATCCGGGTCGACGGCGTCGAGGATTTTGTCGGCAACATCGCCAATAGCGGGACGATTTCCGCGCACGGATACGGCATCGTCCTCGGCACGGCGAGCCCGGTCAATGTCAGCATTGCCACGTTCGCGGGCAGCATCAGCAATTCGGGGACCGTCTCCGGCGCGCACGCCGCCATCAACGCCGCGGACCTCTCGACATTTATCGGCGACATCGCCAATACCGGCACGCTGTTGGCGGACCCCGGCTACGGCATCGCCGTTATGGTCGACATGATCTCCGTGTTCTCCGGCGGCGTCAGCAACGGCGGCACCATCTCGGCTGGCGTCACCGGCATAAAGATCAACAACATTGGCGTCTTCGGCGGCGCCAGCGCCGGCGGCGTCACCAACAGCGGTACGATTTCGGTCGGCAACGAGGGCATCACCACCGCAGACATCGGCACGTTCTTGGGCGGGATTACCAACAGCGGAATGGTCAGCGCAGGCGCTAACGGCATCATCGTTGCGGCTGTCTCGACATTTTCCGGTGGCGTCAGCAACGCCAGCACGATTTCGGCAGGCAGCAACGGCATTTTTGTCGACGGCAACCCGGTTGCCTTCAGCCTCAGCTCCACTATTGGAATCGGAAGCTTCTCCGACGGCATCAGCAACTCCGGCACGATTTCGGCGGGATCGAACGGCATCCTCGTCGGCGGCAATGTGTATGTCTTTAATGGCGTCAGCTACGCCATCACCGTCTCGAATTTTTCCGGCGGCATCGCCAATTCGGGCACGATCACGGCTAGCGGCAATGGCATCTATGTCGGCGGCATTGCCAACAGCGCCAACGCGGTGACCATCTCGACCTTCTCCGGCGGCATCAGCAACTCCGGGAGGATTTCGGCGAGCGGCGACGGCATAATGGTCGGCGGCTCGGCCACCGCTCACGGTACATTTGTGTTTTCGACCTTCTCCGGCGGCATTGCCAATAGCGGGACAATCGTCGCGGCCGCCGCCGACGGCATCCGCATGCTCAATGTCTCGACATTCATCGGCGGCATCACGAATAGCGGCGCGATCACGGCCAGTGTCGGCATCGCCGTCACCAATTCGGGCGCGGTCAGCGTGTTCGATTCCGGGCTCATCGACGGCACGAGCGGCACCGCCGTCGATCTCAGCCATACCGGTCCCGGTAATACATTCACGCTCGGACCGGGCTACGACATCATCGGCAATGTCGTCGGCTCCGGCAGCGACACCTTTCAGCTCGGCGGCAGCGGCAATGGTTCATTCAATCTCACTTCGATCGGCGCCAGCCAGCAATACCGGGGCTTTTCGGCGTTCAACGTCGTCGGCGGCATCTGGACCGTCACCGGCTCGGGCAGCCAGAACTGGACCGTCACGGCGGACGGCACGCTGTTGATCGGCAGCAACAGCACGTCGATCGGCAACATCACCGACGACGGCACTTTCGGCTTCAGCCAGTCCGGCACCTATACGTTCGGCAACGTGATTTCCGGAACCGGGCAGGTCGAGCAGCTCGGGCCGGGAACGACCAAACTGACCGCCGCCGACACCTATACGGGCGGCACCACGATTTCAGGCGGCACGCTGGCGCTTGTCGGCACCGGCGCGATCGCTGCTTCGAGCGGCGTCACCGATAACGCCACCTTCGACATTTCCGGCTTGACCAATGGCGGCGCGTCGATCGCAAATCTGTCGGGCAGCGGCAATGTCGCGCTCGGCGCCAACACCCTGAGCTTGACCAACGCCAGCGGCACGTTCGCCGGAATCATCGCCAACGGCGGACTGAGCGGCGGCAGCGGCGGCAAGCTTGCGCTCGCCGCCGGCACCGAGACCCTGACGGGCGCCAACGCGTATAGCGGCGGCACGATGCTCAACGGCGGCACATTGGCTGTCGGCAACAATTCCGCGCTTGGCAGCGGAACCTTGGCGATGGCGGCCGGAACGACGCTGGCCTTCCTCGACGCCAATTACACGATCGCGAATGCCATCACGATTTCCGGCGATCCCAATTTCGTGCTGCCGGCCGGCACCACGCAGACGCTGTCCGGCGTGATTTCCGACGGCACTACGCCCGGCACGCTGGAGATGAATGGCCCGGGCGCGCTCGTTCTGTCGGGCGCCAACAGCTACACCGGCGGCACCGTGATCGACGGCGGTACGCTGCAATTGTCCGGCGCCGGCACGCTCGGCGCGGCGAGCGGAACGACGACGATCAACAGCGGCGGCACGCTCGATCTCGGCGGCACCACGCAGACGCAAGCCGCCGTCAATCTCGCCGGCGGCACCATAGAGAACGGCGCGCTCGATGCGCCACTCAATTCGACCGGCGGCACCATCGACGGCCTCGGCGGCACCGCGAGCGTGACCGCGAGCGCCGGCGTTACCATCGTCCAAGGCGCCAATGGCTATACGGGCGCGACCAACATCAATGGCGGCACGCTCGACGTCATCGGCTCGCTCACCGGCACCTCGGGCGTCAACGTGAACGCGGGCGCCACCGTGACCGGCGCAGGCACAGTGCCGGCGCTCGACGTCAATTCCGGCGGCACGCTCGAGCCCGGCACGGCCGGCCTGCCCGGCACCGTCATGACGATTGCCGGCAATCTCACCTTTGCGCCGGACGCGAACTACGTCGTCTCCATCAACGGCACGACATCGACGCTGGTCAACGCCGACGGCAGCGCGTCGCTCGCCGGCGCCGTACAAGGCA
>JASHVN010000178.1 GCA_030044555.1 Xanthobacteraceae bacterium
GCGAAGTGGGCGTGCAGATAGGCCGTTCGCGGATCGGCGAACAGCCGTTCGATGGTCTCTTCAAGCTTGCCGCCGTCGATCAGTTCCCAGCCGACCATCATGCCGCCGGCATCGAAGCCGCGCACCGCGAGCGTGCGCGTGCGCAATTGCCTGGGCACCTCATCGACGGCGTCGAATGTTTGCTCGCCCTTGCGCACGTAGATGGCGAAGCGCATGCGATACGGCGAGGCGACCGCGTGGTGCTCGTAATTGGTCAGGATCAGTTCGTCGCCGGCCTTCGCGTCGGTGAGGCTGATGCGGCACGGATAGCCCGCTTTGTCGGCAATCCGCCGCACCGCGCCCTGCTTCTCGAGCGCCCAATCCGGCATGGCAAACAGCGGCGCGAATGTTTCGGCCGGCAGGCCTTTGATGCGAAAGTGTTGCATGATGTTTGGTCCTTTGCTTCTGAGCAGCACATGGCGCGAGACCGCGCGCCGCGACACCCGATTTCTGATCAACCCGCCGTCATTGCGAGCGGAGCGAAGCAATCCAGCACAGAGACTGGATTGCTTCGTCGCTTGCGCTCCTCGCAATGACGATCGTTCCACGCCCGGGCTGATCCGGCATCCATGCCGCTCTCGGCGGGGAGACGCTGTCGACGCAGCGCGGATAAGGTTTTAGCATCGCGCCAAACGCGGGAGGAGGAACCCGAGGTGGCGAGTGCCGTCGTTGAGGACTACGATTATATCGTCGTTGGCGGGGGAGCCGCAGGCTGCCCGCTGGCGGCGCGGCTTTCCGAGCACGCTTCCACCCGCGTTCTTTTGCTCGAGGCCGGCACCGATTATGCGCCGGGTCGGGAGCCGCCGGAAATTCTCGACATCTTTGCGGCGACCGCCTATGCGGATGCGCGATTCATTTGGAGCGGCCTGAAGGCCGCCTACGGGCCGAAGCCCGGCAACGAACCCGATCAGCGGCGGCGTGTGCGCTATCCGGCGGGCCGGGTGATCGGCGGCGGCTCCTCGATCAACGGCATGGCGTCCAATCGCGGCCTGCCGTCGGACTATGACGGCTGGGCCGCTTCCGGCGCCACCGGCTGGGACTGGCAGGGCGTGCTGCCCTTCTTCAAGAAGCTCGAAACCGACAGCGACTTCGACGGACCGCTGCACGGCAAGGACGGACCGATCCGCCTGCAGCGCTACGCACCCGAGCGCTGGCCGGGATTCACGCGCGGCGTCATGAAGGCAATCGAGGATCACGGCTGGTCCAACATCGCCGATCAGAACGCACGCTTCGAGGACGGCTTCTTTCCCATCGCCTATTGCCACACCGACACCATGCGCATGGGCGCGGCCTGGCGTTATTTGACCGCCGAGGTGCGGCACCGGCCCAACCTGACCGTGATGGGCGGAAGCCGCGTGGATCGGCTGGTGTTCGATGGCGTCCGCTGCACCGGCGTGCGCGTGCGCGGGCCGGACGGCGACCGCGAGATCAGAGCGCGCGAGGTGATCGTCTGCGCCGGCGCCATCCATTCGCCGGTGCTGTTGATGCGCAGCGGCATCGGCCCCGCTCACGAATTGCGCGCGCATGGCATCGCCGTGGTGGCCGACCGCCGCGGCGTCGGCAAGCACCTGATGGAGCATCCCGGCGTCAACTTCGGCTGTTTCCTCAAGCGCCGCGCCCGGCTCCCCGCCGCGCTGCGGCGGCAGATGTTCGCGGGACTCCGCTGGTCGTCCGGCCACCCCGGCTGCCCGCCGGGCGACATGTATGTGATCCCGACCAACAAGGCGCAGTGGCACGCCATCGGGCAGCGTCTCGGCATCATCATGATGTGGGCGAACCGTTCATTCTCGACCGGAGAAATCCGGCTGACAGGCACAGCCGCCGACACACCGCCCGACATCGACTTCAACATGTGCTCGGACGAGCGCGACATGGTGCGCCTCGTGAAAGGCGTGAAGCTTCTGGCGAAGCTGCAGGCTCACCCCGCGGTGCAAGACAATGTCGAGGAGGTTTTTCCGATCAGCTTATCCGACTATGCGCAGAAGCTCGCGATGCATAGCGGCTGGAATGCTTTTCAGACCTGGCTCGGCGCCCAGGCGATGGATGCGTCCGCCGCCATTCGGCGCACCATCATCCGCGCGATGATTGCGGACTCTCCCACGGTCGACGATCTCGTCAACGACGAGGAGGCCTGCCGCGCCTGGATCCGCTCCGCCGCGCTCGGCCACTTTCACGCATCGTGCACCTGCCGCATGGGGCGGCAAGATGACCCCTTCGCCGTCACCGACGCGTCGGCGCGCGTCTATGGCGTCGAAGGCCTGCGCGTCGCCGACGCCTCGATCATGCCCAGCGTGCCATGCGCCAACACCAACTTGCCGACCATCATGATCGGCGAGAAAGTAGCGGCGATCGTGTTGAACCATTCCTAGAGCTTGATCCAATTCGATTGAATCGGGTCAAGCTCTAGATTTTTCCTTTGAGCATGATCTTATCCGAAAACCGGTCTCCACTTTTCGGGATCATGCTCTGACAAAACAAAATATCCCGGGAGGAAATCGTGTCGAAATTGTCAGAGCCTATCGGATGGCATCTTTGGTTGGCGATGATCGCGCTGGCCGGCGTGATCACGCTCGTTCATCCCGGCGCCGCGGCCGCACAGACGGATGCAGCGGCCGGCTATCCCAAGGCGCCGGTCAAGATGATCGTCGGGCTGGCGCCCGGCGGCTCCAACGACATCATCGCGCGTGTCGTCGCGCAAAAACTCTCCGAGCGCCTCAGCCAGCCGTTCGTCGTCGAGAACAAGCCGGGCGCCGGCGGCACGCTCGCGGCCGAGCTGGTCGCCCACGCGGCGCCGGACGGCCTCACGCTGCTGGTTGCGCCGACCGGATCGATGACGGTCAATCCTGCCACCTACACGAGCCTGCCTTACGATCCGCTGAAGAGCTACGAACTGATCTCCAATGTCGCGCTCTACCAGCTTGTCCTCTCGGTCAGCGCGTCGCTGCCGGTCAACTCGGTCAAGGAGCTTGTCGTCTGGGGCAAGGCCCACCCCGACAAGGCCAATTACGCCAGCACGTCTGCCGTCTTCCAGCTCACGTCGGAGCTGTTCAACCAGAAGACCGGCTCGAAATTCCAGTACATCCCGTTCAAGAGCGGCGCCGAGCTGGTCACCGCCGTCATATCGGGCCAGACGGCGATGACATTCGCCGATGCGGGACCCGCAATGCCGCTGTTCAAGGCCGGCAAGCTGCGGCCACTGGCGACCACGGGCGCGACGCGCCTGCCGGCGCTGCCCGAAATTCCCACCCTTGCCGAGGTCGGCGTCGACGGCGTCGTGGTGGAAGGCTTCATCGGTTTCGCCGCGCCCAAGGGCACGCCGGCGCCGATTGTGAAGAAACTCGAGGCCGAGATCATGGCGGTCGCCAGGCTGCCCGACGTTCAACAACGCATCAG
>JASHVN010000179.1 GCA_030044555.1 Xanthobacteraceae bacterium
TCGGTCGCCGCATAGTGGCCGAGCGGCTGCGTCGCCTGCGAGGATGTGGCCGACGCCCGCAACAAGTACGGATTTGGCGTCCGCTGCGTGAGATTGTCGGCGGCGGCCAGACTGAGAGTCGGCATCTTTTGCTCGATGACGTACGCGCTGATGGCGTAGAGTTCGAAGGCGGCGAGCGGACCGAGGATGACATCGACCTTGTCGCGCTCGACCAGCTCCTGCGCCTTGGTCTTGGCACCGGCCGGATTTCCCCCGGTATCGCCGACGATCAAGTCAACCTTGCGTCCCGCCAACGTGTAATTCTTCTCCTTGAGATACGTCGTGACGCCCTGCTCCATCAGAATGCCGCCGGCGGCGAGCGGCCCAGTCTTCACCGTGAGCAGACCGATCTTGAACGGCGCGGCCTGCGCGACGGCCGGCGCGGGGAAGCGAGCCAATGCGGCTGCGGCACCTGCCGCGGTGCCCGAGAGCAACGCACGACGACTAAGCCTGCGAGACCCGCGAGACCCGGGTCCGCGGGATGTTGCTTTCCAAGACATGACGTCCTCCCTGTCCGTCACCCGGATCGCGCGGCGCGCTTTGCGGGCTCCCCATCGAAGGCCGTTCCCGGATTTTGCTCTGCTCGATCCGGACGAATTAACTTCCGCCGCTTCAGCCGCGTCCCCAAACGCGGATCAGCACTTTGTCAGCGGCGGATAATTGCGCGAATAGACCGGGTGCGCGAGGAAGTCCTTTTCCGGCCAAGTCCAGAACTGGCTGACGTTCTCGTAGGTGTGAATCGTCTTGTTCCAGAGCTTGAGTCCGTACTTGGCGCCCTCGGTTCCGATGCGGCGGACGTAGAAATTGCCGATCACGTTATTGAGGTGATCGAACTTGATCGGTCCGCGCGGGGTGTCGGTGAGGCTGACCGACTTGAGCGCCGCCATGAATTTTTCCTTGTCGCTGGCATCGCCGCCTGCCGCCTTGAGGCCGGCATCGACCACCTGGCAATTGACGTAGAGGCCCGCCGCGTAAAAGCCGGGAATGACGTTGTAGTTTTTCATGATCTCGCTGACGAAGCGCTGATTGCCGTCGCTTTCGAGATCGAGCGTATAGGGGCAGCATGAGACCAGCCCGACGGCTTCGTCGCCGAAGCTCTTGAGCAGGGCGTCATCGGCCCCGGTCTCGCCGGTCACCACCGGGTATTTCAGGCCAGCGCTGGCATATTGTTTCATGAAGCGCAGCGGGTTGGAGCCGGCAAAGCCCTGACAGACGCCGTCACAGTCGCTGATCTGAGCGATGTAGGGGGTGTAATCCGGGGTGACGATCGGCGGCCACAGTTTGTTGACGACGCAGCCGCCGTCTTTCTGGAACGCGGCTTGAAAGCCGCCCATCTGTTCGTAACCGAAGGCAAAATCCTCGACGACGCAGACGACGCGCTTGAGCTTCAGTTCGGTCGCCGCGTAGTGCCCCATCGGCTGCATCGCCTGCGACGAGGTTGCCGACGCGCGCAACAGATATGGATTCGGCGTGCGCTGGGTGAGGTTGTCGGCCGCGGCGAGGCTGAGCGTCGGCATCTTCACCTGTTGGACGTACTCGTTGATGGCGTAGAGCTCGAAAGCCGCCAGCGGCCCGAGGATCACGTCGACTTTGTCGCGTTCGACCAGTTCCTGCGCCTTGGTCTTGGCGCCGGCCGGATTACCGCCAGTATCGGCGGAGACGAAATCAACCTTGCGGCCGCCAATCGTATAATTTTTCTCTTTGAGATAGGTGAGGACGCCCTGTTCCATTTGGATACCGCCCTGAGCGAGCGGTCCGGTCTTCACCGTGAGCAGGCCGAGCTTGAAGGGTGCGGACTGCGCGATTGCCGGCGTCGGGAAACGGACCATCGCGGCTGCCGAGCCGGCCGCACTGGCGGCCAGAAGCGTACGACGGGTGATAGAACGAGACTTGCGCGACATTTCGATCCTCCCTCTTGCGCGTCCCCGTCTTCGCGAGTGACACGGCTTCTTATGCGACCCGCGTGTACCCCGACACCGCGGCATTCGGGCTATCATCCGACAAGCCGTTACAGCCGTAAAGACCGCGATTGTCGCGGGTTAACCTATTTCGCTTTTTTTCTTGCCGGAATAATAGGCAGGAGCAGATGGGGCCGCGCGGCGCCGCCGAAATGCAAGGCGGTGACCCCGTCAAACAGACCAGGCGGCCGGTCCCGTGGATCGTCATGCAGGAACGGCCCACAGCCGATCAGTTCGTTCTTGAAGTTGGAGAGCCGCCCACCGCTGCCGCCAGGATAAACGTAGTCCTTGCCGCGCACAGAGAGCGCAATGCGGTACCCCGCGGGCACGACGATCGAGGTCGGCCAGATCTCGATATCAAGCGGCACCACTTCGCCGGGCTTGAGCGGCTGTTTCTTGGCGTGGGTGTGATAGGGCCGATACGGCAGTGACAGTTTTTTGTCGAGCGCCCGGTGCGACGCGCGCAGCCATCCCTGTCCGACCGGCGTGTGGGGATCGATGGCGCCCTGGAACGTGACCTCCTTGAGGTCGGGCGAGAACACGCGCAGTACGGCAAAAATGTCGGCATCTGTAGTCGACGAGGAAATATAGAGCTTAAGCGCGCTCGGTCCGGTAATTTCCGTATCTTCGGCAAGGGGCGACGTGAGAAACGTGACGCCGTCGCCCGTGGCCGCGAAGCGGATCGCCGCTTTTGCCTTCGTTGCCTTTCCCTTCGTCGGTTTTCCTTTGGCGGGCTTGTCGGTCAGCACACAACCGGCCGGATCGAGATAAAGCTTGGTCCATTTGGTGCGTTTGAGCGGCCATTCGTTCTCGGCCCGCTCGACGAAGCGATCGACGTGCCGAACCTGCAGCAGGACCGGCGGCTGCTTGTCCCAATCGTTAGTCTTGCCGTGCAGGAAATGATCAAAGAACCGCAGCTGCAGGTTTCGCCCATAGTCGGTATAAAAATGCGTCCAGTGCTCGATGCCGTGCGCCTCCAGCCACTTTTGTTTGGATGCGGCACGGACATAACCTTCGAAATTGCCGCGCGGGTGCAGCCCCTGCCCGCCCCAATTGGCGGCAGACAAAAACGGCACCTTCACTTTCGACCAGACCGGAGAGCGCGCACGGTGATAGGCGTCGTCGAGCGGATGCGCGAGAATTTCGCCGCCGAAGTCGCTGCGATTTTTCGCCAGCTCGGCTTCCGGCAAAATCTCCGGCCCGCAGACCAGTTCGCCATGCACACGGCTTCGCTTGCCGCGCTCGCCGGCGCCGTACTGCACGGTCTTGACCTGCATGTCGTACCAGTTTTCCCAGAAGGTGGAGAGAATGCCGCCGTGGTGCGTCATGTCGCGATACCAGTCGGCGGCGCCTTCCCAGATACACATGGCGGCGAGATGCGGCGGCTGCAGCGAGGCCACGTGCCATTGATTGATGCCGTAATAGGAGATGCCGTTTAGGCCGACCTTGCCGTTCGACCAATGCTGCACGCCGGCCCACTCGATGCAGTCGTAAAAGTCCTTGGTCTCGCGCGGCGAGAAATGATCGATGAAGCCCGGTGAGCAGCCGGCGCCGCGCGAATCCACACGTACGCAGGCATAGTCGTGCGGCACCCACTTTTCCGGATCGACCACTTCCCAGCTCTGGTAGAGATTGCTCGATCCGGCGGCAACATCGGGATGCTGTTCGACCATGCGCGTCCAGGCGCTCGGATAGCCTTCCTGGAAGGCGAGCCCTTTGGCGTAGGGCCCGTAACTCAAGATCACCGGATAACGGCCCTCGGCGATCGGTCGAAACACGTCGGCGCGCAACACGAGGCCGTCGTCCATCGTGATTGGCGTGTCCCAGTCGATGCACATGCCGTCGCGGATTTCACTGCGCGGCTGGCGCGTCTCGCGCTCGCCCGCCGCCTGCGCCATGCGCGCTTCGCCTTCGAGCGATGACATGCGTTACCTCCCGGCTTGCTTTTACATTTGAGCCTAGCAAATCGCGCAGGGCGAGCGAAAGCGCAGCAGGAGCGCGGGCCTCCGGTCCATCGCCCCCTACCGAAAAGAGAGAAAGCGAGCTTCTCCGGCGCCTGCCGATCGGCGATATGCGCGGCCAATTCTTAGGATGTCAGCGATTGGCCTTCCGTGCCTTGCCGCGCTTGACGCCCGCCAGCTTTTCCAGCACGGCGCAGACCGCGGCGGTATCTTCCGCGCCGTGGCCGCTGGACAGCGCCTTTTTGTAGATCGCCTTGGTGGCGTCAAACATCGGCGTCGGGACGCGAATTTTGCGGGCATAAGAGCCGATCACGTCCATGTCCTTCTGCCACACCGAAATCTTCATGGTGGCGTCTTTGTAGTTGTTTTTCACCATCATCGGCGCGCGCAGTTCGAACACGCGCGACGTGCCGACGCCTGCTTTGACCAGATCGTGCACGAGCTGCGCCGGCAGCCCCGCCTTCATGCCGAGCACCATGGCCTCGGCACTGGCCACGTTGTGAATGGCGACGAGAAGATTGGCGACGTATTTCATACGGCTGCCATTGCCGAATTCGCCGACATCATAGAGACCGCGGGTAAACGCCGAAAAGACCGGCCGCAACCGCTTGATTTCCGTCGGATCGCCGCTGGCATAGACGACGAGATCCTTGACCTTGGCCTGCGCACCGGTGCCGCTCACCGGACAGTCGAGCGTCACGTGCCCCGCTTTGTTCAGCGTACTCGCTGCCTTCGTCTTGTCCTCGATCGTAAAAGTCGAGGCTTCGATGATCACCCGGCGCGGCACCTTGGCTTTGGCGATGGCGGCGGCGGTTGCGGCCAATGCGGCAGGAGTGGGCAGGCTGGTGATGATGTCGCGCGCCTTGTTGGCGACGTCGGCGGCATCGGCAGCGATTTCGACGCCGGCTCGCGCCAGGACGCGTCGGCGCGCGGCGTCGGAGTCGTAGCCGACGACCCGCCAACCGGCAGCTACCAGATTCTGCGCAAATGCACCGCCCATGATGCCGAGCCCGATAACGCCGACGACGCCTTTTTTCCTCGAAGCCATTTTCCTCGAAGCCATTGCGTTTCCTGTCCCTTTTCTCAATCACTTTCGATTCACGCGCGCGGAATGCGACGCTATGGCATCGGCTTCTGCGAGGTGCAAGGCGCTTCCTCGCCGCGCCGTCATTCCGGATTGCCGCGAAAGCGGCAAGTCCGGAATCCATAAACACAGACCTTGCAGAACGAGTGCCGGAGTGCTGGTCTTCGACGCATGTAATATGGATTCCGGGTTCGCGGCTTGACGGCCGCGCCCCGGAATGACGGGAGGATTTATGCAAATCGGAGTGGCGGGTCTCGGCGCCATGGGCAGCGCCATCGCGGCCCGCCTTTTGGAAGTCGGACATCAAGTGACTGTGTGGAACCGCACGGCGGCGAAGACCAAGCCGCTCGCCGACGCCGGCGCCAAGGTCGTGGACAGTCCAGGCGCGGTCGCCGCCATGAGCGAGAGCATCATCACCATCCTGACCGACGGCGCGGCGATCGAAGCAGTTTATAATGGAGCGTCGGGTCTTCTCTTCGGCGATGTGAAAGGCAAGCTGTTCATCGAGATGAGCACCGTGCCGCCGAGCGTCGAAACGGCGCTGGCGCCGAAGGTGCGGGACAAGGGCGCTGTGTTCGTCGAATGCCCGGTCGGCGGCTCCACGACGCCGGCGCGACAAGGCAAACTGCTCGGGCTCATGGGCGCCGAGCCGGCCGATGCGGCACGCGCGCGGCCGATCCTCGAACAGTTGTGCCGCAAGGTCGAGCATTGCGGTCCGGTCGGCGCCGGATCTTCGATGAAGCTTGCCATCAATCTGCCGCTGATGATCGGCTGGCAGGCTTATGCCGAAGCCTTCGCCATCGCCCGCGATGTCGGCTGGGAGCCGAAGCGGCTCATTGATCTGTTCGTCGAGAGCAACGGCGCCAACAACGGCTTCAAGATGCGTGCCGACATGATCGTCGCCATGATGGAGAACCGCGATCCCGGCGCCACCACGTTCAGCATCGCCAACGCGGTCAAGGATCTCAAGACGATGGTGGCGGCCGGCACGGCGAAAGGCGCCGACATGCCGGCGGCCAAAGCCGCACTCGCTGCGCTGGAGAAAGCAAATAACGAGGGCCTTGGCGCCTTTGACGCCTCCCGCCAGACCGTTTTTTGGTCGAGCAAAAGTAGATGACGGATAATAATCGGCAGCGCCGGCATGCCGCGCACAATTGCCGGCACTGAGGCGGCCGGCGGCGAATCGGGTGGGAGGAGCAAATGAAACTCTTTTCCTTTTGGCGGTCGCTGGCGACTTACCGCGTGCGCATCGCGCTCAATCTCAAGGGCGTCGTCCCTGACGAAATCATTCACGTCAACCTGATGAAGGGCGAGCAGCGCGAGGCGGCCTATTGTGCGGTCAATCCGATGATGGCGCTCCCGGCGCTTGTCGACGGCGACGGGCCGGCATTATTCGAATCGCTGGCAATCATCGAATACCTCGACGAGACTCATCCCAACCCGCCGCTGTTGCCGCGCGATCCGCGGGGCCGGGCGCGGGTGCGCGGGCTCGCACAGATCGTCGCCTGCGACTCCCATCCGCTGATCGTACCGCGCGTGCGCGAATATCTTGCACATGAGTTCAAGTTCGACGAACCGTCGCTGATGACATGGTGCCGGCATTGGCACATTGCCGCCCTCACCGCGCTGGAAGCGCATCTGCAGGATAAAGCGACCGGCCGCTACGCCCACGGCGATGCCGTGACGCTCGCCGACATCTGCCTCGCCAGTCAGGCAGCGGGCGCCAAATTCTTCAATGTCGACACGGCCCCGTTTCCGACTTTCAGCCGGATTGTCGATTCGATCTCAGCGATCGACGCCTTTGCCCGCGCGCATCCGCTGCAGCAGCCCGGCGCGCCGGCGGCGTGATCCGGCAGGCCGGCCTCACCAATACTTATAAAAATGATGCAATGGGCCCCGGCCGGAGCCCACTTTGAGTTGATCGGCGGCGGCAATGGCGGCACTCACGTAAGCCTTCGCGTCGCTCACCGCGTCCTTGAGCGGCAAGCCGTTGGCAAGCCCGGCGGCAATAGCCGAAGCCAGTGTACAGCCGGTGCCGTGGGTGTGCTTGGTCGGAATACGCGGCGCAGCAAATCGTTCGCAGCCGTCGGCGGTGAGGAGAAAATCGACACTCTCAGGCCCGCCGAGATGACCGCCTTTGATCAGCACGGCGCCGGCACCGAGCGTGAGCAGGCTTTGTGCCTGGGCGCACATTTCGCCTTCATCGTGCGCGATTGACGTGTCCAACAGCACCGCGGCTTCAAACAGATTCGGCGTGACGACGCTGACGCCACTGATCAGCTTGCGCAAGACCCCCATCGCCTCAGCCCGTAAAAGGTCGGCGCCGGTGCTTGCCGCCATCACCGGGTCGAGCACCGTGTTGCGGGCGCGATGATTCATGAGTCCGGCGGCGATCGCAGCGACGGCCTGCGCGTCGCCCATCATCCCGATCTTCACGGCGGCGATGTCGAGATCCGAAAATACCGCGTCGAGCTGGGCGGTGATGAAGTCCGCCGGCACCTGATGAATGCCGGAGACCCCCTTGCTGTTCTGCGCCGTGAGCGCGGTGATGATGCAGGCCCCGTACACGCCGAGCGCAGAGAAGGTTTTCAGATCGGCCTGGGTGCCGGCGCCGCCGCT
>JASHVN010000180.1 GCA_030044555.1 Xanthobacteraceae bacterium
CCCGGCGAGATCAAGCTGACGGCCGCGCATCAACAGCGCCCGCCCTCGACCAATCGCGCCTGGGACTACTGGGTGCGCCAGGTTGAGAAGGCGGGGCTGATGCCGGCGAAAACGGCCGCCAAAGCAGCAAACAAGAAAAGCGCCACGCCGGCCAAGCACCCCGCGCCCAAATCCGCTAAAAGTGCCGCCAAAACCAAAAGCAAGAAGCGCCGCTGATCATCACGCTTAAGAGGAATCCAAGAGGAACCCCAGAGGAAGCCATGCCGAAAAGCCTGCAATCACCGCGCCTGCCCGAGCTGTCCGAGGAAACTCTCACTACCGAACAACGCGCACTCGCCGAATCCATCAAGTCCGGACCGCGCGGCCAATTCAAGATGGCTGGACCGTTTGCCATCTATTTGCATTCGCCGTCGTTCGGTGAACTGGCGCAAAAGCTCGGGGGCCACCTGCGCTTTAAGACCAGCGTGCCCCCGCGGCTCATGGAGTTTGCCATTGTGGTCACTGCCGCGCATTGGAAGGCGCAGTACGAATGGGCAATGCATGCGCCGATGGCTGAGAAGCAAGGAGTCAAGCCGCAAACCATCCGCGATCTGCAGGCCGGCCGCGCGCCCAAATCGGCGCCGCGCGACGAGATGGCGATCTACGCCTTCATCAAGGAACTTTATGCCAAGCGCCGCGTCAGCAAGCCCACGTTCAACCGCGCCTACAAATTGCTCGGCGAAGCCGGCACCGTCGAACTGGTCGGCCTGCTCGGCTACTACGCCATGGTGTCGATGACGCTCAACACCTTCATGGCCCCGCTGCCCGAGGGCATCAAGGCAGCGTTCAAGGAACCGGGCAAATAATCGGCTGAAGTCATCAGCCGCGGAAAAAGCTTGAGAAAACTATGCGACGCGCCCGACCGGCGTGCTGGCGGGCTTCATCGCGTCCTTCGGCGAGGCGGGATGCGGCCGCTGCATGCGCTGGCGCAACAGCTCCAAGAAACGCGCCTTCGGCATCGGCGGCGCAATGAGCGCGCCTTGGCCGAAGTCGCACCCCATCACCATCAGGGCCTGCAAGTCCGCCTGGATCTCGATGCCCTCGGCCACCGCGGCGCTGCCGAAACGGTGAGCGAGATCGATCGCAGTCTGACAGATCGCCGCGCCGGTGGCGTCGGTCGCACAGCCCCTGACGAATGAGCGGTCGACCTTCAACTCCGCGAACGGCAACTCGCGCAGGCTGGAGAACGACGAATAACCGGCGCCGAAATCGTCGATCGCAAGCTTGATGCCGCTCGCCTGCAGCTGGTCGGAGATCTGCCGGGCCAATGCGAGATCGCGAACGATCTGGTCTTCGGTGACTTCGACGATGAGCCCGGGCCAGCGCTCGGACTTCGGACGATGTTCGTCGAGCAAAGCCGGAATCGGCAGCCGCAGCAGCACGCCGGCCGGAACGTTGATGGCAAGGTGAAGATTAAAACCCGCCTCTTCGAACTCCGACCAGTCGCACAAGGTCGCGATCAGTGCATGCTGAGCGAGATCCGCGATGCTCCGCTCATCGACGTCCGGCACGAAACTTCCCGGCGGCAGCACGCCGAGCTGCGGATGACGGATGCGGGCGAGCGCTTCCGCGCCGGCGAGGCACTTGCGCTTGAGATCGATCTTCGGCTGGTACCAGATTTCAAACCAGTGGTTGCGTAAGGCTTCGGCGATCGCAATGCGCGGTCGCGCTTCGGCGCTCGTCGCATCGGCGGGCGAACGCCGCTGATCCTCAGCCAAAATGTTGATCGGCCCGGATTCGCCCCGGATCTCCTTCGGGTCAGTTTGGCTCATGCTGTTTTCGACCGCGCCTGCCGTGGCGAGGATATAGGGCACCGAGCTTAACCAAAGGTAAGATTTGTTGACGAATTCGGCCGGCGAAGCCGCCAAGTCTTCGCCGGCTGATATCAAGTCGTCGCCGGCCGCTATCAAGTCTTCGCCGGCCGATATTAAGCCGCCGCTTGATGCAAGCCGCTATGCAAGCCGTTCGCGCTATTTCATCGGCGCCATGCCTGGGCCTTGCATCATGCCTCCACCCGCGGTTGCGCCCGGCGCCGGCGCGCCGATGGCAGCGATGGGAAATTCCACCTGGGCGGTCGCGCCGGTATCGACCTTCAACGTCGCCGCCACCGTCTTGCCCTGCACGAGCGGCGCTTTGAGGCCGACCAGCATCATGTGGTAGCCGCCCGGCTTGAACGTGACAGTCTCGCCGGGCTTGATTTCGACGCCGCCTTCGATCTCGCGCATTTTCATCACGCCGTTATCCATGCTCATCTGGTGAATCTGACATTTATCGGCAGCAGCGCTCGACAAGCAGGTCAGCCGCTCCGGCTTTGCCCCGGTATTCATCACCGTCATGTAGGCAGCGCCGGTATCCGCGCCTTTGGGGGTCGCGCGCGCCCACGGCTGGCTGATTTGAAGCGAGCCCAAATGATAGTCGGCGGCTGCGGCGGACCCCGCCAGAAGCGGCGCGAAGAAAAGGGCGACGAGCGCGATTGCGCCGCGCGAAATAGAATTCAAGTGAGGAAGACGCATGGCATTGCTCCATGTTCGATGCCTGCCCAGTGGCAGAGGCAAGAGGCAGAAGGAAAGTGGCCTGTCGTTATCGCTCGTCAGGCAAATGGCGGAGCGCGGGAACGGTGTGCAGCGGCAACCCGCGGCAGCAAGACCGGCACAACCATCACTTGTGAAGTGATCCGTTGCGCCGGCACCCGCCGATACCAGATTGCCGGCGCTGCCGGCATTACGGACGCACCGCAGCAGCAGCCAGGACAAGCCGCAAAGCAGCACGAGCTTCCTCCGGCGGGCGCGAAAGGCTCGTGCGCGCCATTCAAATGCGAACAAAGCGGCGCTGCCGCAAAACCCGCATAGCCGGCCTGCGGCGCGCCGATGGCGAGCAAAGCCGCTTGCAGGACGACCGCATAGGCCGCCGCCATGGCCACGAGTGCGCGTGCTTTGGGGCGAACGCTCATAGGCCCGAGTCTAAGGCGCTTGGCGGCAGGTTGGAATGGCCGATCCGGACGCATATCTTAAGTGTAAATTCCGGCTTAGAGATTGCCGTGAAAAAGCGTAGTCTTGATTCGATGCGCGAGGGCGGCACCAAGTTTGCGCACGACCAGACCGAGGCCGAGGACGCTCGGCCGACGGCGCAGATTTTGCAATTCCGACCGCGCGAGCGCTTTGGCGACCCTTTGGGCGACCATGACGGCACCGGCGCGGCAAACGCGAACGCGCCCGAGGGCGAGTTGCTCGACGATCTCGGGCAGTACGAGCAGGATCGCGAAGAAGACGAGCCCATCAACTATCCGCAACGCATGCTGATGAACGTCATCGCGGTGGCGGTCGTCACCTTGCTGATCGGCGTTGGCGTCTGGCTGGCCGATACCATTGGCAACATGGAGCGGCAGCAGGATTGCTTGCTGCAGGGCCGGCAGAATTGCGCACCGATCGAGATTGCGGCGCCGATGCAGAAATAGCACCGAATCGTCCACAACTGGCCAATGTTGAACTCGGCGACATCCTTCGCTATAGGGGGCGTTGCTGAGTTGAGGGGAGCCCTAAATGACCGGGGTTCGTTTGCGCCGGAGCGCTCCGGGCGCGCAATTAGGTGTGGCGGAGTGAGCACGCCCGATGTCCACCACATATGATAAAGTGGCTGATATTATTGCGGAAACTTGCGATATCCCGCGTGAGAGCATCAAGCCGGAAAGCCACGCGACCAACGACCTGGAGATCGACAGCTTGGACTTCCTCGACATCGCCTTTGCCATCGACAAGGCGTTCGGCATCAAGCTGCCGCTTGAGCAATGGACCCAGGAAGTCAATGACGGTAAGGCTTCGACCGACCAGTATTTCGTGCTGAAGAACTTGAGCGCCCGGATCGACGAGCTGGTCGCGGCCAAAGGCGCCTGAGGCGCCAGAATGCGTCTCGAATATTTTCAGATGATCGACCGCATCGTCGATGTCGACATCGACGCGCGCATCCTTCGCTCCGCCTGCACGGTGCCGAAGGAGAGCCCGATATTTGAGGGGCATTTTCCCAGCTATCCGCTGATGCCAGGCGTTCTGTTGATCGAATGCATGGCGCAGACGACGGGATGGCTCGTTTGCATGCTCGGGCGGTTTACCGCCATGCCGTTCCTGGCCGGCGTCAAGGAAGCCAAGTTCCGCACGCTCGTTCACCCCGGAGATGTACTCGAATTCGAAGGCAGCGTGGTGCACGAGGGCTCGGGCTACGCCGTAGCCGCCTGTACCGGCAGGCGCGACGGCACCAAAGTCTGCGATGCCGAGCTGACCTTTCGCATCATGCCGTTTCCCAGCCCGCAATTCCGCGATTCGTTCTTCGCCTGGGCCGAACGGCTCAATCTTCCCGTGCGGGAGTTCGTCAGGTGACCGATCGCCGCGAGGTGTGGATCACCGGCGTCGGTCTTCTCACCTGCCTCGGCGAGGGGCTTGAGGCGGCATGGAATTACTTCGAGCGTGGCGAGCCGCCGCCCTACGACGCCAAGACCTTTGCCCCCTACATTGTGCATCCGCTGCCGGCGGTCAATTTCGACAAACAGATCCCAAAAAAAAGCGATCAGCGGCAGATGGAGATGTGGCAGCGCATCGGCGTCTATGCCGCGGGGCTGGCACTCGGCGATGCCGGCCTCGCCGGCAAACCCGATCTGCTCGACCACACCGACATGATCGTGGCTGCCATCGGCGGTGAGCGCGACATTGCGGCCGACAGCGCGATCATGACCGGCATGCGCAGAGCCGAAAAACCCGCCGCCTTCCTCAATGAGCGGCTGATGAATGATCTGCGTCCCACCTTGTTTCTGGCACAGCTCCCGAACCTGCTCGCCGGCAACATCTCGATCGTCCACGGCGTCGTCGGATCCTCGCGGACTTTCCTCGGCGAGGAATTTGCCGGTGTGGACGCGGTGCGGATCGCCCAGGGGCGCGTGGCGGCGGGGCAAAGCGAGGTGACGCTGGTCGGCGGCGCCTCGCACGGCGCGCGCTGGGACCATCTTTTGTGTTTCGAATTCGACGGCGCGCCGCTGAAGGACAAATTTGCGCCGGTCTGGGATCGCAAGCCCGAGGGCGGCATAGCTTACGCAAGTCTCGGAGCATTCCTGGTGCTCGAAAGCCCCGAACATGCGCGAGCGCGCGGCGCACGCCCCCGCGCGCGGATTTCGGCGGTCTACTCCGGCCGCAACCGGCGCACAGAGGGTGAAATCGAGGCAACGCTGCGCCAGCAATGGGAAACGATCAAACCAAAAGTGAACCGCGCCGGCGCTGCGGTCCTTTCCGGCGCTACCGGGATTGAGCCGGCAACCTCGGCCGAGCGCCGCGTGCTCGAGGAAGTCGGCCTTCCCGTTCGCAATACGGGCACGTATATCGGTCATGGGATCGAAGCCCAGTTCGCGGCTAATCTTGGGATAGGTTGCCTGGTGCTAGAGCACGGTGCGCTGGTGCCGCCGTCAGGAAGCGGAGATGCGGGGGAAAGTCCGCCTTCGCTTTCGCAACTCCTCGTCACGAGCGTCGGCGCTTGGCGCGGCGAAGGGCTCGCACTGCTCGAACGGGTCAATTGAGGAAGCAAGCATGGCGGAAGCAAGCTCAGGCGCGGCGGCCGCGACGCGGGACAAGGCGGGGCGGCCGATCGTCGCCGTAACCGGGATCGGCCTGGTGACCTCCCTCGGCGTCGGCAAGTCCGACAATTGGGCGAAGTTGACGGGCGGCGTGTCCGGCATCCGGCGCGTCTCCCGCTTTCCAACCGAAGGGCTGAAAACCACGATCGCCGGCACCGTGGATGACGTCTACAAAGACTACATGTCGCCAGCGGAACTCTCCGAGCGCATCGCGCTCCTTGCCGGCGAAGAGGCGATTGAGCAATCGGGGATCGGCAGCAAGGGGCATTTCCCCGGACCGCTGTGTCTCGCGCCGCCGCCGCTCGAAGTCGAATGGCCAGCGCGGTTTAAAATGGACGAGATGGCTGCGGCCAACGACGATGCCGGATACCACGTTCTGATCCGTGTCGCGCGCGAATACGCCGCCAATTTCGGGGCCTTCAGATTTGGCATCGTGGGCGAGCGGCTGGCCGAACATTTTGGCACCGAAGGTTCGCCGATCTCGCTCAACACGGCATGCGCCTCGGGCGCCGCCGCCATCCAGCTCGGACTCGAAGCCATCAGGCGCGGCGAGTGCACGGCGGCGCTGGCAATCGGCGCCGATGGGTCGGTGACGGCGGAATCGCTCGTGCGTTTCTCGCTGCTGTCGGCGCTGTCGACCCAGAACGAGCCGCCCGAACAGGCCTCGAAACCGTTCTCGAAAAACCGCGACGGCTTCGTGATCGCCGAAGGGGCGGCCGCTTTGGTGCTGGAGGATTTGGCGCACGCGCGCGCCCGCGGCGCCCGCGTTCTCGGCATCATCGAAGGCTGCGGCGAAAAATCCGACTCGTTCCACCGCACCCGATCGAGCCCTGACGGCAAGCCGATCGTTGCCTGCATACGCAACGCGCTGGCCGATGCCGGCGTTAGCCCTGATGACGTCGATTACATCAACGCCCACGGCACCTCGACGCCTGAGAATGACAAGATGGAGCATCTCGGCGTTGCTACGGTGTTCGGCGAGCGCATCAAAGACATCCCGATCTCGTCCAACAAATCGATGATCGGCCATACCTTGACGGCGGCCGGCACGGTCGAAGCCGCCTTCACACTGTTGACGCTCGAACACCAGCGCCTGCCGCCGACCATCAACTACAAGGTCCCGGATCCGGCGATCGCGCTGGATGTCGTGCCCAACGTGGCGCGCGACGCGCACATTCATCGCGCCATTTCCAATTCGTTCGGCTTCGGCGGCCAAAACGTGTGTCTGGTGATGGCACGGGAGCCGGCATGACCGGCGTTGCGCCGACACCCAATGACGAGGCAGCGACGGCGGCGCATCCCACAGCCGCCGCGAGCGCGGGTACCGTGCGCGCGCTGACGCTCGTTGCTGACCGCAAGATCGAGCTCCGCGATATCGCGCCCCCGCCGGCGCCTGGTCCGGGTGAAGCGCAGATCGCCATCAAGGCGATCGGCCTGAACCATATCGACGTGTGGGGCTGGCGCGGCATGGCGTTCGCCAAGCGCAAGCTGCCGCTCGTCGTCGGCGCAGAGGCATCAGGTGAGATCGTCGCCGTTGGTCCCGGCGTCGCCGACTTGCATCTGGGCGACCGCGTCGTCGC
>JASHVN010000181.1 GCA_030044555.1 Xanthobacteraceae bacterium
GCGAAAAGCCGATCGTGGTGCACATCCAGATACGGCCCAATCCGCTGGCGGATTGAGCGAACTCAATTTTGCTCCGAGCAAAGCCGCCCGGCGCCGATCGCGCCGGGCGGCTTTTTGTTGATCCGCTGACGTTATCTGATTTCGCCTCGAACACTGTCAAAACAAAAAGACCCGGCGCAAGGGGCCGGGTCTTTTGACGGCTTGCGGGCGTCAGCTTCCACCTGCGCCACCCGCGCCGCCCGTTCCGACACCCCCGGCGCCACCAGCGCCGCCATTGCCAAACAGGCCAGCATTGCCGCCGGCACCCCCGGTGCCGCTCGTTCCGGCGCCAGCCGCACCGCCCGCACCGCCATTACCGAAGAGGAGGCCATTGCCGGCACCCCCGGTGCCACCTGTGCCACCCGTACCGCCCGTTGCGTCGCCACCCGCACCGCCCATGCCGCCATTCCCCAAGAGGCCGGCATTGCCGCCGGCACCGCCGGTGCCGCCCGTTCCGGTGGGAGCGCTATTGTTGGGGCCTGCGCCGTTAGAGCCGGTACCCATGTGCCCCATCCCATGCTCCTTGTGGAATTTGAAGAACTTCAGATGCGCGGTATGGATCTTGTGAGTCTTGTCGCTCGCCTTCGTGGTCTTGTCGTGCTTCCAGTGGATGAAATTTTGGTGGTCGCCGTCGTGATGACCGATCAGCGTCTGCTGACTCGTGTTGCCCAAGTTGTGGTTCGAGTTGTGGCTCCAGTTGCCACCCATGCTGCCGCTGATGTTGCCTCCCATGTTGCCGCCGATGTTGCCTCCCACGTGTCCCATTCCACCGCCACGCGCGAAGGCAGGAGCGCAGGCGAACAACACCAGAGCCGCGGTGGCAGCTTTGATTGCGATTTTCATGACACGATCTCCTTGGCCGGTGAGTGCGGCGCTTTGACTGGAGACTGCCGCGGGGCCATCCCGCAGCGTGTTGACTCCCGCGCGCCGTCGATATCGTCACCCTGACAGAGATGCCGCCGGGCAATTGTGAGAAAACTCACATCCCGCACCGCCGCCGGCTCAAGAAAATTGGCATCGTATAGCGCCGCTCAAACGCTGCAGCGTCGTGTTGACGGCCCTGAGCGGCCGCAAAGCGAGAATTGTGCCTTGTTCAAACCGAGGCAGCGTCAGATTACGGAAATCGGCGGTTTCGCCGCCCTCACGCATAAGCTGACGCGGCCAATTAAATTTTATCCATGGTGCCGCCGACCCCAGGCGGTCGCCGTTTTGCTTGCCTACATGTGCAACGCTGAAGATGGGGTCGTGACTGGCACTTTCTTGAAAGCTCCGCGGCGTCGCGCGTTGGCAAGTCATCGCCGCTGCCGCCGATCAAACAACTGCTTCCCGGTAAATTTCTGAAACGTCAAGCCGGTGCCATGGCGGGCATCGCCGAAATGGACTCTGGCTCGCGCCCGCCGTGACGGGCGGTGCAGAGCCAGCATGCGGGTCACGACGATGAGTTGGATTGACCTCATTGGCTATGCGGCTTCTGCGAGCGTTCTCGCCACGTTTTGCATGAACACGATGGTCCCGCTGCGCGTGGTCGCGATTTGCAGCAATATATTGTTCGCAATCTTCGGCGCGCTGGCGCATGTCTATCCGGTTCTGCTCCTGCATGTCATTCTGTTGCCGGTGAATGGCGTTCGGCTGCGGCAAGCGATTTTGCGGCAGCGCAAGCGGGGACCGGCTCCAGGGTCGATGCGTCCTCTCGAGGGCTGCGCCCGCCAAGGCAAGGGCGGAGGCGGAACTGCGCTGACGGCAGAAGGTGAGGCGATCTCGGCTCTCCCCGCGCAGCGAGAAGAGAAGGCCGCTTGCAGTCGCGCCAGCGAAAGGGTCAAATCCCGCCGGTCGCGGGATACGAAACAGTTGCTTGGAGGATGAAATGGTTCGCGAACCCGTGTTGACGACGGTCACCATCGCCGATCTGCGTCCGACCCAGATCACCGTGGGCATGCGCGAGGTGAAGGCAAAGCGCGAGCGCTGGCGGGAGACCGGAAAGAAGAAGGGCGAGAAATTTCTCGGCAACCACACGATGCCGGTGATCCTCGGCCCGAAGGAGCGGCACTACATCATCGATCACCATCACCTGGCGCGCGCACTGCATGACGAAGGGGTCAAGGACGTGGCGGTGACCGTTGTCGCCAATCTCAGCAAGCTCGAGGTCGAGGCCTTCTGGGTGGTGCTGGACAACCGCAGCTGGATGCATCCGTTCGATGCCGAAGGCAAACGCCGGCACTACGACGACATTCCCAAATCGGTCACCGATCTTGAGGACGATCCGTTCCGCTCGCTTGCCGGCGAATTGCGGCGCGCCGGCGGCTATGCCAAGGACACGACCCCGTTCTCCGAGTTTCTCTGGGCCGACTTTCTGCGCCGGCGCATCAAGCGCAAGCTGATCGAAAACGACTTCGACCGCGCCGTCGAAAAAGCGCTCGAATTCGCCAAGAGTATGGACGCGGATTACCTGCCGGGATGGTGCGGCCCCGTGCCGGAGGAGTAATTGGCGGCCGCCGCCCGCCGGGTCAAAAAGTCGCTCATGCGCGATCCGCGCCGAGCAGAAAAAACCGTCGCGATCGACGGCGCAAGGTGAACATATTTCGCTCGGGATGTGAGTAGAAGAATCGGGATGTGAGCAAAAGAATGCAAAACGATATGGCCTCTTCGTCGGGAAAAATCGCCGCTGCGGTTTCGCGCCGCGCCATGCTTGGCGCCGCCGCCGGCCTCGCCGCGGCCGCACCGGCGCTCGCGGAGGAGTGCCGCATCGGTCCGCCGCCGCATCCCCAGGGTCCGAGCGTCTGGTTGAATATGGATCAGGTCGAGCTCGACGCCGCCTACGATCAATCGATCTACGCGCCGCTGGGGAGGCAGGTGCTTGCCCGCTGTGCCAGCAACAGCGAAGTCGCGCGGGCGCATCTCGGTGCGCCGCGCCGCGTTTCCTATGGGCCAACCGAGGTCGAGAAGCTCGACATCTTCGTGACCAAGCGGCCGAAGGCGCCGATTTTCGTTTTCATCCACGGCGGCGCCTGGCTGGGCGGAGAGGCGAAGAATTACGCCTATCCGGCTGAAATGTTTGTCAATGCCGGCGCGCATCTTGTCGTCCTTGATTTCATCGCGATCAAACAGGCCAACGGCGATCTCCGCGTCATGGCCGAGCAGGTGCGCCGCGCCATTGCCTGGACCTACAAGAACGCCGACACCTTTGCCGGCGATGCCAGCCGTCTCTATATCGGCGGCCATTCTTCCGGCGGCCATCTTTGCGGCGTCGCATTGGTGACCGATTGGCAGAAGCAATTCGGCCTGCCTAATGACATGGTGAAGGGCGGCATGTGCATGAGCGGCATGTACGATCTCAAGCCGGTGCGCCTGTCCAAGCGCGGCAATTACGTGAAATTTACCGACGCGATGGAGGAGGCGATGAGTTCGCAGCGCCATATCGACCTCGTTCACGCGCCGATCACCGTCACCTACGGCACCTATGAGACCCCGGAATTTCAGCGGCAGAATCGCGATTTCGCCGCGGCGCTCAAGGCGGCCGGGAAACCGGTCGAACTGATCGAGGCGCAAAACTATGGCCACTTCGACATGATGGAGTCGATCGGCAATCCTTATGGGCCGAACGGCCGCGCCGCTTTGGCGATGCTGAAGCTTTCGGTATAATCGAGCATTGCCTTCGATTTTGGCGATGAGGATGCGGAACAAAAACGCGGCGATGCTGCTTGTGGCGCTCGCGCTTGCGGGCTGCGGCGCCGGCCACGGCTTTGGCTTCGGCAAGCCGAAGCAGCCTCCCGTGATCGTCAATGCCAACCTTTATCCGGCAAGCTACCGAATGCAAATTGCGGCGATGCTGAGCACGTTGTTGACCAGTCGCGCCGATTATAACGCCCTGATCTCGCCGCCGATGCTCAAGCCGGTTCCCGACAGCCCCAACGAGCATTATGTCGTGTGCCTGCAGTTCAACAACGACCCCGATGGGCCGAAGACCAAAGTGGTGCTCTTTTTAGGCGCCGAGCCGCAGCAATATGTCGATGCCACGCCGGAGGAATGCACCGGTGCGGCGTATCAGCCGTTCACCGAGTTGGCGGCCGCGCTGCCGCATAAGTAAAATGGCGGGCGCGGCCTATGCCGGCGCCCGTGCAGAAGAGACCAGCGGAATTACCAATGAATTGCGACGTTCTGATCGTGGGCGCCGGACCCACCGGGCTCAGTCTCGCCATCGATCTCGGCAGGCGCGGCGTGCGCTGCATGCTCGTCGAGCAGAAGGAGCGCCCGGCGTTTCTGCCGAAGATGGAGCGCATCAACGCGCGCACCATGGAAATCTATCGCCGCATGGGGCTTGCGGAGAAAATTCGCGCCGCCGGCCTGCGGGCGGATTGTCCCATGGACGTTTATATCGTGCTGGCGCTCAACCAGCCGCCGCTCCTTCGCCTGCATTATCCGTCGGTGGCGCAGGCGCAGGCGGAAATTCGCGCCACCAGCGACGGCACGCTGCCGCTCGAGCCCTACCAGCTCATCTCGCAATATACGCTCGAGCCGCTGCTGAAATCGGTCGCCGAGACCATGCCCGCGCTCACCGTCCGCTTCGGCTGGGAATTCTTGTCGCTGCAGCAGGATGCCGCCGGCGTCACCGCGCGCGTGCGCGCAGGCGACGGCAACGTCGAGGACATACGCGCCGCCTATCTGGTCGGCTGCGACGGCGGCTCGAGCCCGGTGCGCAAGGAGCTTGGCATCAAGCTTTCGGGTGAAGGAAACACGCTCGGGCTGCGGCAGGCGCTCTATCGCTGCGACGCACTGTTCGACCTGCTGCCGATCGGCAACGGTCCCGGCAAGGGCCGCCATTATCATGTCGCCGACAACAAGGCGACGCAGCTGATCATGCAGGATTCAACCCGGCATTGGACGCTGCATTCGATGGTCGACACCAGCGAGGAGATGAACCGCCAGTTCGAGATGACGGTCGGCGTGCCGGTCAAATACGAGATGCTGTCGTGCGATCCGTGGCGGCAGAATCTTCTGCTCGCCGACCGCTACGGCAAGGGTCGGGTGTTTCTCGCCGGCGATGCCGTGCACCTCGTCATCCCGACCGGCGGGCTCGGCATGAATTCCGGCGTGGCCGACGCCATCGATCTGTCGTGGAAGCTCGCGGCGACGCTCGCTGGCTGGGGCGGCCCGGATTTGCTCAAATCCTACGAGGTCGAGCGCCGGCAGATCGGCGAGCGCAATGTCGGCGCCTCGCGCTACGCCACGCTTGGCCGGCGCAAGTGGCGCTCGCTGTGGCGGGCGGATATTCGCGACAACACGCCGGGCGGCGTGCAGGCGCGCTATATCCTCTCCGCCATCGCCGATATCGAGCAGCGCAAGAGCAACGAGATGATCGGCGCTGAGCTCGGCTACCGCTACGTCGACTCGCCCGTCATCTGCAACGTACCGGGCGGGCCCGAGCTTCTGTTCCGCGAATATCATCCGACCACGTGGCCGGGCGCGCGTCTGCCGCACACCTGGCGCGACGACGGCACGGCGATGCAGGACCAAATCCCCGGCGGCTATACGATCCTGAAACTCGGCGGCACCAAGACCGATTGCGGCGGATTGGAGAAAGCCGTCCGCGCGCACGGCGCGCCGGTCACGGTGCTCGACGTGCCCGACCGCATCGTGCGTGAAGTCTATGGCTTCGATCTCGTCCTCGTGCGTCCCGACCTGCACGTGGTCTGGCGCGACAATGCGCCGCCGGACGACCCGGCCGAAGTGGCGGCGATCGCTACCGGACATTTTGCAGCGGCGGATTGACGTCAGCCGGGCAGAAACGCCGTCCGGACGCCGTCGCGATCGTTGATCAGTTCGACCGGAGCGCCATAGAGCGCTTCCAGCTGTGCGCGGTCGAGGATCGCGCTGCTTGCGCCTTCGGCAATGCGCATGCCCTGGCGCAGCAGATAAACGCGATCGGCGGCGCGCAGCGCGTGGTTCGGATCGTGGGTGGTGAATAGAACGCCGTGACCGGACGCCTTGAGCGCCTGGATTTCGCGCAGCACCCGGCCCTGGTTGCCGAAATCGAGGCTGGCGGTCGGCTCGTCCAACACGATGAATTGCGGCTCCTGCGCCAGCGCGCGGGCGAGCAAAGCGAGCTGCCGCTCGCCGCCGGAGATCATCGTGTAGGGCCGCTCGCGCAGATGCGCGATGCCGAAACGTTCGAGCGCGCGCGCCGCCACGGCGCGGTCGGCGGCGCTCGGCCGGCCGAACAGCGTGCTGTGCGCGGTCCGGCCCATCAGCACGATCGCCTCGACGCTGAAGGCGAAGGTGGTGAAATGCGATTGCGGCACGTAGGCGATCAGGCGCGCGCGCTCGCGGCTCGAATAGAAGGAGAGCGGCTTGCCGTCGAGTTGCACCTCGCCCGCCTGCGGCGCCAGGAGGCCGAGCAATGTTTTCAGCAGCGTGGTCTTGCCGCCGCCGTTCGGTCCGAGCAGCGCCAATACCTCGCCGGTCGAAAGCGCCACATCGAGCCCGCTTCCGACCACGTGCTCGGCGTAGCCGATGGTGAGATCATGACCGGAGAGGATCATGTCTTAAGACCAAGTCTTCTCTTAGGACCACGTCTTCGACATGCTGGCAAGGAGCCAGATGAAGAACGGCGTGCCAATGAGCGCGGTGAGAATGCCGAGCGGGATTTCAGTGGTCGTGGCGGTGCGCGCCAGCGTGTCGATGGCGAGCAGAAACCCGCCGCCGAGGAGCGCCGCAGTGGGAATGAGCCGGGCGAAATCGGGGCCGACCAGCGTTCGCGCGATATGCGGCACCACGAGGCCGACCCAGCCGATGATGCCGGCCGCGGCAACGCTCGCGGAGGTCACCAGCGTTGCCGCCGCGATGATGGCAACGCGCAGCGCGCCGGTCGGCACGCCGAGCGCGCGCGCTTCCTCGTCCGGCAGCGACATGACATTCATGCGCCAACGCAAAGCCACCAGCACCAGTGTGCCGAGCGCGATGGGTGCGAACAGCGGCAACAGATCCGATACGGTGATTGCGGCGAGGCTGCCAAGAAGCCAGAAGGTGATCGCCGGCAGCTGGTTATAGGGATCGGCGATGTATTTCACCAAGCCGACGCCGGAGCCGAGCAGTGCGCCGATCACCACGCCGGTCAGCACCAGCACCAGAATGGGATCGCGG
>JASHVN010000025.1 GCA_030044555.1 Xanthobacteraceae bacterium
CGATAGGCGGTCACGGCGTTGCCCAGGCTGCCGAACAATATGGTGGCCGCGAACGGCGCCAGCAGCAGGTTCCAATCCCACTTCGCAGCCAGTTCCATCGAGAAGCGCGAGAACGAGCCCATGTAGGGCCGAAAGTCTTTCTGCAAGGGCTTGGGAAAAACCTCGACGTCCTCCAAGTTGTAGAAACGTCCCTTGAAGTCGAAGGGCTGCGTTTCCGTCCAGCAGCGCATCAACAATTCGAGGCCTTCGCTGAACTGCTCGGCGGAGGATTCGAACTCAGCATTGAACGGCGTGAATTCGTGACGGTCATAGCCGCGCCCTGCCGCAAAATCGACGCGGCCGCCGGATAGTTGGTCAAGCGTCGCCCATTCCTCAGCGACATGGATCGGATGGTGGATCGGCAGCACGACGACGGCGGGTCCCAGCCGCAGGCGTGTCGTGGCAGCCGCGACATTGGCCAGCACGATTGCGGGCACCGACACGCAGCCGCGCCGGTTGAAGTGGTGCTCGCCGATCCACGCCGAATGGAGCCCGAGCTTCTCGGCCAACACCGCCTGGTCGCGTATCTCCACCAGGAATTGCTCGGGCGAGCGCGGATTATTGGGATAGCGGTTATCGCTCAGCGTGAAATAGCCAAATTTCATGGCGGCAATCGGTTCCCTTGGCTGATGCATCATTTGCGGGTCGGAGACCTGCTACAAGTTCAGTGCCTGCGCCTTTTCCTCTGAAATCATCCAGATCGTCAATCTGGCCCGGATATCTGCCGCGACATGCAGCGTCAGCACTTTCTGTGCTGACCGTCACATCCCAAATCGCGAAGCTTGACTATCTTCACGCTGCCAAGCGTTGCCGCACGGTGGCGCTCCAATGCAACCGTTAGGGGGCGAGAATGTCGTACTCCGAAGCACGTCCGAGCGCCACACGAGGCATCGTCTTTAAAGGACTAGCAGCCGCGGCGTCGCTGCAGGCAATCGTCTTGCAGTGGCGCCAACGGCACCGCAGCCGCACTGAACTTGCAAGGATGAGCGACCGCGACCGGCGCGACCTTGGCTATTCGTCCTGCGATGTCGATACCGAAACCGCCAAGCCGTTCTGGCTTCCTTAGGTTAGAGCATATCCCGAAAAGCGGATGCTGGTTTCGGTGCGGCTTCTGGCATCGCGGTAACTTCGCCGATCAGCCCGTTCATGAGTACACGACCTAACGCATCGCCGCGGCGATGTTGCCGCCGTCGACCGTGGTGACGTCGGCGGTGGTCTTCAGCTCGAGCGCCTGGTGCAAAAAGGCCTGCGCGACATCGTCGGCGGTCACTTCGCGGCCGAGCAGATTGCCGCTCATGTAATCCTTCTCGCTTAAGCCCCGCGCCTTCGAGCGCGAAGCGATCATCTGTGGCGTGAGCAGGCCGGAGCGGATGCGGTCGGCGTTCACCGCGTTGGCGCGGATGCCGTCGGCGCCGTAATCGAGCGCGTATTGGCGCATCAGTGCCAGCGCCGCCGCTTTGGGGATGCCGTAAGGTCCGAAATTCGGGCCCGGATTGACCGCTTGTTTGGAGACATTGAACAGGAGGCAGCCGCCGGTGCCTTGCGCCAGCATGATCTTGACCGCGGCCTGCGCCACGCGCTGATGGCCGTAGAAATTCAGCTCGAAACTCTTGCGCATCACCGCTTCGTCGACTTCGCCGATGCGGCCCTGCCAGGCGGCGCCGGCATTGGAGACGACGATGTCGACGCCGCCGAAATATCGCACCACCGCGCCCAATGCGCCGTTCACGCTGTCCGCATCGGTGACGTCGCATTTGAATGCCTGGCCGCCGAGCGCCAAGGCGAGTTCGCCCGCCGCATCGGCATCGATGTCGAGCAACGCAATCTCGGCGCCGGCGGCGCGGAAGGCTTTTGCGGTCGCGGCGCCGATGGCACCGGCGGCGCCGGTGACGGCGGCGATCTGTCCGGCGAGCGGCAATTCCTTGCGCGCGCCGAGCTTGGCTTGCTCGAGCGGCCAATATTCGCAATCGAACATGTCGGCTTCGGAGATCGACTCGAAGCGGCCGATCGCTTCGGCATCGCTAATGCATTCAATCCAGGCGTTGGCGATGTCGAGCGCGATCGCCGCATCCGCCGTGCTGCGGCCAAGACCGAACATGCCGACGCCGCGCACCAGGACGACGCGGGGCAGAGGGTCGAGTTCGCGTTTGCCGCCGCCGACGCGGGCGTTGTGGCGGCGAAAATACTGGCGGTACCGTTCGGCATAGGCGTCGGCCGCCACGCGCGCGGCGTTGGCAAACGCATCGAGCTTGCCGGTCTCCGGCGGCGGCAACACGAGCGGCCAGTTCTTGGTGCGTATGGTGTGGTCGGGAGTAATGACGCCGGCCTCGACGCGACGGTCGAGATCGTTCGCGGCGAGGAAATTTTGCACGGCATCGCTGCCGCAGAATTGCAGCACCGGCCGGCGCCAGGCGCCCTCGACTTTGTCATCGCTTTCGCTGCAGGCGCCGCGGATGATCGGCGCGATATCGACGAAGCTCGCGAGATTACCCCACTCGGGACGGCTGACGCGCGCCGACTTGCGATGGCGCGCGATATAATCCTCGGCACGCGACACCATCGCGATCATGCGCTCATAGGCCTCGCGCGCGTCCTCGCCCCAAGTAACGATGCCGTGTTTGCTCAGGATGAGCCCGTCGCCTGGTTTATCGCGCTCGAAGACTTCGATCGCCGTCTTCGCCAGGCCGAAACCCGGCATCACGTAAGGCACAAAGCCAAGCCGGCCAGCAAAAACATCGGCGCACTTTTGCTCGCCGTCAGGCTGGTCGATGACGCTGAGCACGGCGGTGGCGTGGGTATGGTCGACGAATGTGTGCGGCAGGAAGGCGTGCAGCATCATTTCGACGGAGGGATTGGGCGCCGCCGGATCGATCAGATTGGCGCGCTCGACGGCGACGAGGTCTTCGTCGCCGATCGCATCGAGTGCGGCGAGCTTGCGCATCGGCAAAAGCCGCACGGCGGAAAATCCCGACGCCGCGATGGTGCCCATGTCGGCGCCGGTGCCCTTGACGTGCA
>JASHVN010000182.1 GCA_030044555.1 Xanthobacteraceae bacterium
TTCCAGAGCATGATCCCGAAAAGTGGATACCGGTTTTCGGAAAAGATCATGCTCCAACAATAAGCTAGTGTCCCGATTCCGAAGTTCGCATGTGTTGGCGGCTGCTTTGATGCGAACTTCGGAATCAGAGGGACACTAGCAATTTAATGATTCTAGTGTGGTTTTTTGGATTTGGAGTTCCTACTCGAGTTTGCCGCCGGATCTTAGGAACTTCAAATCCACCACACTAGAGCAGAATGGCGATTCAAATAAAAACCATTCTGCTCTGGCGGCTGCACGCGGCGACTGCGACGGATCGGGAGTCTGAAGAAAGCCTGCGGGCGCGCAACGAGCGGCGGCGCACCTGACGTCGGTCCTTGTCGGCCGCACAATCGAATGTGACGACCAAAGACCTGAAGCGCTTTCCGAACTCGACTCGGCGAAGCTCGCGTTTTGGTTCAGCGATAGTGGCGGTGATGGCGCCGCGGCGGCCCCTCAGGCGTGCCGTCATACCAGGCCGTGTGCGGCAGCGCCCGGTCCACGAGCCAGCCGCCGATGAACGGAATGACGCAGCCGGCAATGCCCGTATAGGCCTCGCGCGGGGTGAGCGCGCGGTGAAGCACAATGGTGCCGACGATGGGATAAAGCACGGCACAGCCGAACGAGGTGACCGCAAAGGCAACGCCCGGCGAAGTGATCCGCGTCGCTGGAACGCCGTGCTTGTGCGTCAGTGCGTAGGAAGCCCCAGTCGAGGCGACACCAAGCCCGACGCCGGTCGCCGTCAGGCGCGGGTCCTGATGGCCGAAAAGGATATCCAGGATCGGATTATCTTGCGCGCGAACAGCTTGGCTGTGCAGCCCGATTGCCAAAATCAGGGCCGCCGCGCGCAACAGATGCCGAAACATGAAGACACCCCGCCCCCGGCGATCGGTCGCCGAATCTGCCTCTCGCCTATTGTTCCCAAGATGGTGTAGGTGTGCTGGAGTGTCGAGCGATCCAGGGTCGCGCCGCGCCTAATTTCGGGCACGTGTGCTGTATCGGCAACGCTTTGTCACTGGTGTCCCGATTCCGAAGTTCGCATGATTGTGCGGCATCCTCGTGTGCGAACTTCGGAATCGAAAGGACACCAGCAACGTGCTGATCTGGTGTGGCTTTGGTTCAGAATTCCGCACAACGAGCCCAGACCCTCGCTTATCTCGACAGATAGACCAGCAGAGCCGCAAAGATGGTTGCTGCGATCAGCGACAGCACCTGCCATTTCAACGTGGTGCGGAAGATTTCGCCGTCCTTGCCGGTGACGTTTGCCAGCGACTGGGTGTAGGCGATTTGCGTCGGCTTGAGCGGGTTCGGCGGGCCTTCCGACATCACAGTGACGATGCCGACCAGCACGGCGAGCGGGATGCCGAGCAGCGGCGCTACCGGGACCTGCATCGAGGCGAGGAGGAAGTCAGCCGGCAGGCCTTGCCCGAACGCCATGCCGCCCAGGCTTTCCATCGTCGGCGACAGCCAAGCATACACGTCTCGGCCGCCGTCGGAGAGGACGCGGGCGAGAAGTTGAATCTGTCCCGTATCGACGAGCAGATAAACCAGCGCGCTGCCGACCGCGAGAGTCGAGAGGCTCGAGCGCGAACGCTTTGTGCCCGCCCACAGATCCTTGGCGACGCTGACGCGCTGGAGCGCGAACGGATAGCAGGCCAGCGCCGTGATCAGGACGAAGAAGCCGGCCGAGGTGAAGATATTGATCGAAAGCGGCTTGTATCCCCACGCGCTGACCGAGAAGGCCAGATGCTCGAGCGCCTTTTTGGCGCCTGGGAGCATGGTTGCCAGCACAAGGACGACGCCGAGCAGAAGCGGCGCGTAGGCGCGCAGCTGCGTGCCGGCCGAGTGGGCGGGGGCGGGCGTCGCCGCCGGCTGCGGGGTTTCGCCCGCCGTCCGGGTCTGCCGCGGCGCGGGCATCGGGCTGGCGCGGCCATAGACGTAGAGTACCACGAGCGAAATCGCCGCGCCGCCGATCAACGACAGGATGCCGTATTGCGGCCAGATCTGGGTGAAGATGATCAGCGCGGCCACGTTGGAGAGACTCATGCTCCAATACAGAAACTGCGTGCGCGCGGTGAAGAAGCGAAAGCCGAGAAGCTTGATGAAGCCGAGGATGGACACGAACACCAGCGGGATGCCGGCGATGCCGGCGGCGCGCGCGATGTCGGGTATCGGCACGTGCGTGGCCACGTTGGAGATGTTGGGGACGATGAAAAGGCTGACGAAAGGCTGCGGCCAGGCGAAATAAACCAGGAAGCTGGTGATGGTAGCGACACTGTCGAAGCCCAATTCGATCAGACCCGGGATCGCCACCGGATACACGGCAAAACCATTGAATGCGCCGATGAAGCCGCCGATGACGACGACCAGCGCCAGCGCCTGGGCCAGCTTGTCGTGCGCCGGAACCAGCGACCCGACGGAGTGGAGCAGGACGGCGAGCAAACCGCTGCTGCGGTAGGCTTGGCCAAAAATCTGCCCGGTATAAAGGACCAGGAAGCCGGACCAGATCGTAATGACGCCCCAAAGCGACGCTTCGACCACCCGCAGTGGCGGCTGCTGGTAATAGGCGAGCACCACGACCAGTTCGAGCACCCAGGCATAGAAACTGGCCATGAAGGCGCTCAGCCGAAAGGCGAGAAAACCTACGAACAGCGCTGCAATCGGCAGCAGCGCCATGATCACTTCGAGGGCGATTTTCATAATTTCTTCTAATCGTTGGCGGGACTTCTTCTCGTCGTTGGCGCGTTCTAGTCATTGGCGGACGACCGGCGAACCAACGTCCAGGCAAAGCTGGCATGCGTTGCTCGGAAGATGAGCGTGAATGCCGTATCACAGTAGCCCGGCGGAGATCGCGCGTCAGTTTGGATAGAGCTCAATTCTCCTGCGAATCGCTCAAGACCGCCGATCGCGGCGGCGGCGCGCCTTTTCTGAGGCAATGCGGACGTCATGGACGCGCTTCGCACGCCGCAGAGCGGGCGCAATGACGTCCGCGCTGCCGCGAAAGCCCCTGCAGCTGTTACGATCGATGGTCAGGTATGACCAGTTAAATTTCAAGTTAAGACACTGCCCGGATGGACATCGAGTTGACACACTGTCCGGTGAACTTCCGCGCACGGGGATGTTCACTTAGTTCAGCTCAGTTCGATCTGGCGTGTTGACTGCGCAACGTAAGTGGCGGGGGGAGAGCCATGCGTTCGGTCGCCGATTACCGACGCTTTGCCAGAGAATGCCGGCGCCTGGCAGCGGAGCTTAGCGAGCCGGAAGACAAGCGGGCTTTGGAGCTGATGGCGACGGGATGGGACAAGACCGCCGAGAAGCGCGCGGCGATCCAGCGCGACAAGACGCGACAGGAGCAATTGGCCGAAGCTGACGGCTGTTGTTGATCGATTAGCGGGCAATTGAGCGCCATGTGCGGCGCGCGCTTTCGGAGCTATCGGACTTCTCTGAGAGGTTGGCGCTCCCTAGGGGAGGGAAAAGCCATAGTTTTGCGCGCTCCCAAGTCATTGAAAAAACCCGCATATTGCAAGGCTAAGTCACGCACCGTACACTCCCACTAAATACCCTCACTAACGGTGTGTGGAAATGTCAAAGCAAAGGCGCAAGATCGACCATATTCTGCGTCGACCCGGCTCCCAGAACTGGAATGTGCGCCTGCAATATCCGGACGGCAAAGCCAAGGAACTGTCCTTGGGAACTCCCGACTATCAAGAAGCCGTGATCAAAGCTGGCCCGATTATCACCGAGCATAAGGCCAAGCTATTGGCAGCACGCCCGCGCCTTGAGCCCGTATGGCGGCACAAGCTGGAGCCCGGCCGCGAGCACGCTGCGCCAGACGGCGGCAAAATCGTCGCCACCGATCGAGAGCTTATTCACATCAGCCACAAGGGCACGATTTCCGGAACCGAACCGAACGGCGCCGCGGCGTTACAGGTTGTCGGGCTGGATGGGCGCGTGGCTGTCAGCCTGCCGCCGAATGCGCGCGTGGATGCTAAATCCCTTCGGCG
>JASHVN010000183.1 GCA_030044555.1 Xanthobacteraceae bacterium
CCGTGCCGTCTGCTGGCGGCAATTGTGATTGGCGCGGAATCGGCTGCTTGCCTTAAAAATCCTACCTATTCGGGAAAATCCTACCTATCCGGGCCGTGTCGGACGGCACAGCGCAGGTGGCGACAATCGGGAGACAATCAGATGGCAGGACAGAGATGGTCGGGTGCCGGCAAGGGGCGCGGGTTATCACTGCGCACGGTGCTGCTGGGAGCGTTGCTTGTTGGCTCGCTCGGTGCCGGGGTCACGATGCTGGCGCATGCCGCCGAACCCGCGGTCTCCATTCCGCCGCCGGCGCTCGACCCGCCGTCTTCCGGCGGCGGCTTGCAGAAGATCGTGCTCGCCGGCGGCTGCTTCTGGGGCGTCCAGGGGGTGTTTGAACACACCAAGGGCGTTACGCTGGCCGTGTCGGGATATTCCGGTGGCAGCAAAGACACCGCACATTATGAGATGGTCGGCACCGAACGGACCGGCCACGCCGAGTCGGTCCAGATCACTTACGATCCCCGACAGATCTCCTATGGAAAGATTTTGCAGATTTATTTTTCGGTGGCGCACAATCCGACCGAGCTGAATTATCAGGGACCCGACAGCGGCCCATCCTATCGCTCGGCGATTTTTTACGCCAACGATACGCAGAAGCGCATCGCCGATGCCTACATCGCACAGCTGGACCGGGCGCATGTTTTCCCGGCGGCGATTGTGACCAAGCTTGAGCCATTCACCGGCTTCTACCCGGCGGAGGACTATCATCAGGATTTCCTGGTGCTGCATCCGACCTATCCGTACATCGTGATCAACGATCTGCCGAAGGTCGAAAACCTCAAGCGCCTGTTCCCGGCTTACTACCGCGACACGCCGGTGACGGTGATGGCGTCGAGCAAGCCGACCGAATAACTCAACGTGCTCTGAGCGACGGAACGCGTCAAACGGACGCGGTGTGTGGCACGCGCTAGACCTCGATCCAATTCGATTGAATCGGATCAAGGTTTAGATTTTTCCTTCGAGCACGATCTCCGACAACCGGTTTTCTCCTTTCGAGATCATGCTCTAAGCGCCGCTTATGCTGCAGTGCATCGTGAGCCTGGTGGCGCAATCGGGACACGAGCGCTCGCGTGTGGACCGGAGCCAAGAGTCTATAGCCATCGATATCGCGCTGACGTATCGTCAGCGCGGAAGCGGCCGCGTGAGAAGCCGCTCCCTAGAAGCAGCATTTTCAGGGGAGACACGCCATGGCTATGGCAACAACGGTCGGATCGATACCCGAGGCCGAACACAGCGCACAACTCCGCAAAGCGGTCATCGCATCGACGATCGGCACTGCGATCGAGTGGTACGATTTCTTTCTCTATGGCACCGCCGCGGGTCTGGTCTTCGGCAAGCTTTATTTCCCTCATGAAGATCCTCTTTCGGCAACCCTGCTGGCCTTCGGAACGTACTTCATAGGGTTCGTCGGCAGGCCGATCGGTGCGGCGATTTTCGGCCATTATGGCGATCGCATCGGCCGCAAAGCCACGCTGATCGCAACACTGTTGTGCATGGGTCTTGGAACGTTCTTCATCGCCTTTGTGCCGACCTATGCATCGATCGGCATCTGGGGCGCGATCATCCTGACCGTGCTGCGCGCCATCCAAGGTATCGGCGTGGGCGGCGAATGGGGCGGCTCCGTGCTGATGTCGATGGAATGGGCGCGCAGGCACGATGAGCGCGGCTTGGTGGCGTCATGGCCGCAATTCGGCGTGCCCTGCGGTCTGCTGTTGTCGACTGCGGCGATCGCGATCTTCAGCGCGGTGTCGGGAGATCAGTTCGCGGTCTGGGGCTGGCGCATCCCGTTCGCGCTCTCGATCATTCTGGTCGGCATTGGCCTGTGGATCCGCCTCGGCATCCTTGAGACGCCGGTCTTCCAGAAGCTGCTGGACCAGAACAAGATCGAGAAGGCGCCGATCGTCGAAGTGATCAGGAAGCAGCCGAAGGAGATCATCCTCTCCGCGCTGCTGCGCATGTCCGAGCAGGCGCCGTTTTACATCTTCACGGCGTTTGTCTTCGCCTATACGGTCGGCACGCTAAAGATGTCACGGGACTTCATTCTCGCTGCGGTGATGGTCGCTGCGGTGGTCTCGTTCTTCACCATTCCGATCGCCGGCCACGTGTCGGATCGCATCGGACGCAAGAAGACGTATCTGATCGGCGCGGCCCTGATGGGGGTGTTCGGATTCGTGTATTTCGCGATGGTGGATACCGCGGTCCCCGCACTGGTCTTCATCGCCATCGTGCTGTCGCTCATTCCGCACGACATTCAGTACGGACCGCAAGCGGCCTTGATCGCCGAAGCGTTCACGCCGCGCCTGCGCTACAGCGGCTCGTCGCTCGGCTATCAGCTGGCGTCGCTCATTGCCGGCGGCCCGGCGCCGATCATCGCGACGGCCTTGTTCGCGGCCTACCATTCCGGCTACGCCGTCGCGATTTACATCGCGGCATGCGCCGTCGTCAGCCTGATCTCGACGGCGATGATGCCGGACTTCACCGGCAAGTCGATCGCCGACGACGCCTACAGCGCAGGCTGACGCCAGACCGATTGCGTAGGTTGATCGTGGTCCGGGAGACGCCATGGCGCCTCCCGGACACGCAAATTAGACACGAAAAAATTACAGCACCGCGCCGCTCTGCGGATCGATCAGGTGCATGTGATCCATATTGGCGTTAAGCCGCATCGGCTCGCCTGGTGCGGGAGCGCTGCCGGGATCGACGCGGCCGCACACGTCCTGGCCGTCGATCTTGAAGAACACCATCGTCTCCATGCCCAATGGCTCGACGACATCGAGCGTCGCCGCGAACTCACGGCCGCTCTCGCCATCGCTTCTGCGCGGCTCGGTGATGTGCTCGGGACGCAGTCCCAGGAGCATCTCTTTGCCGTCCAAAGCCGCGTAGCGCGCTTGCCGCGCTGACGGCACCGGCAGACTGATGTTTTCGGAAACGCGCGCGCGCAAGCCTGTGCCGTTGCCGTCGAGCCGGCAGCGCAGGAAGTTCATCGCCGGCGAGCCGATGAAGCCGGCGACGAAGTGTGTCCTCGGCTTATGATAAAGCTCCTGGGGACTGGCGGCCTGCTCGATGATGCCGTTGTTCATCACCACGACGCGGTCGGCCAGCGTCATCGCCTCGACCTGGTCGTGGGTGACGTAGATGGTGGTGGTCTTGACCATCTGGTGCACGCGCTTGATCTCGGTGCGCATCTGCACCCGCAGCTTGGCGTCGAGATTTGACAGCGGTTCGTCGAACAGAAACACCTTGGGATTGCGCACGATGGCGCGGCCCATGGCGACGCGCTGGCGCTGACCGCCGGACAAGGCTTTCGGCTTGCGGTCAAGCAGCGCGGTGATGTCGAGGATGCGGGCTGCGTTTTCGACCCGGCGCCGGATTTCGTCCTTGGAGAACTTGCGCAGCTTGAGCCCGAACGACATGTTTTCGAACGCGCTCATATGCGGGTAGAGGGCGTAGTTCTGAAAGACCATGGCGATGTCGCGGTCCTTCGGCGGCAGGTCGTTGACGATCTCGCCGCCGATGGCAATCTCGCCGGCGGTGATCTCCTCCAGTCCCGCGATCATGCGCAGCGTCGTCGACTTGCCGCAGCCGGACGGTCCGACCAGCACGACGAACTCGTTGTCGGGGATATCGAGACTGATGTCGCGCACCGCTTCGACATCGTCGTAGCGCTTGATCACGTTCCGCAACGCGACTTCGGACATCTCTATCAGCCTTTCGGGCTTACCCTTTGGTGGCGCCGGCGGTCAGTCCCGCGATGTAGTAGTCCATGAGAAACGCATAGATGACGAGCGGCGGCGCCGCCGCGAGCAATGCGCCGGCCATGAGCATGCCCCACTTGTAGACGTCGGCGCGGATCAGGCTCGTCACCGTGCCCACGGTAAGCACCTGCTGGTCCGACGAATACAGGAACGCCATCGGATAGACGAAGGCCGCCCACGACACGGTGAAGGCGAAAATGGTGGCGGCGATGATGCCGGGCAGCGCCACCGGAATGAAAATCTTGGTGAGCATCTGCATGTGGCCGGCGCCGTCGATGAGCGCCGCCTCGTCGAGTTCCTTCGGGATCGACTGGAAGTAGCCGATCATGATCCAGGTGCAGAACGGCACCGTCAGCGTCGGATAAACCAGCACCATGCCCCAATAGGAGTTGAGCAGGCCGAGCGCCTTGACGATCTGGAACAGCGGAATGAAGAGCAGCGTATCCGGCACTAGATAGGTGAGAAAAATGCCGGTGGCCAGCATGCTCGAGCCCCAGAACCGCATGCGGCCGAGCGCGAAGGCGGCAAGCACGCTCACCACCATGGTGATCGCCACCACGCAGAGCGTCACGATCACCGTGTTTTTGAAGAACAGCGGAAAATCGGTCTGCGTGAGCAGGATGCGGAACTGATCG
>JASHVN010000184.1 GCA_030044555.1 Xanthobacteraceae bacterium
CGGACCGTCGTGGAATGCTCAGGGCCGTTCGCCAAGGATTCGGGCATGCTGGCGCTCGCCGTGACCTACGACGCGCGCAACATGATTTTCACCCAGGAGACCGTGCAAGGCGCGAAGGTCGGCGCCACCGTGCTGTTTCCCAAGGATCCGCGGCGGCGGCTCGAAGTGTGGTGGCAGAACCCGAACCGCACCGGCACTTATCTGATCGACATCGCCGGCAAATCGACCTGGAGCGGGCCGAAGGGCTTGAAGCTCGGGCTCACGCTCGAGCAGCTGCAAAAGCTCAACAAGAAGCCGTTCAAGCTCTCCGGCTTCGACGGCAACGACATCGCCAGCGTCGCCGATTGGGACGGCGGCGAACTTGCGGCGCTGCCCGGCGGCTGCAAGGCGGGCGTGAGTTTGCACGCCAAAGCCAAAACCGCCGAGACGGCGCTGCCGGCCAAGGATCAATACAGTTCCGACGATCCCGCCATGCGCGCGCTCAAGCCGACGGTGAGCGAGATCCTGATCGGCTATTAGAGCGAGGTCCGATCAGATTGAATCGTCATTGCGAGCGAAGCGAAGCAATCCAGGGGCCGAGAACTGGGACTCTGGATTGCGTCGTCGCCCTTCGGGCTCCTCGCAATGACGACGCTGTGCCAAGTCGATCGGACATTGCTCTCGCTAATGCGGCCGCAGCGGGTGGGCCGGCGTCACGGGCGTCTGCTCCTTGCCGAGGTTGCGCACGTCGTGCGCCATTTCGAGGCAGGTGAGCAGTTCCGTGTAGCTTGAATCGCCGCCCATTTCCGATTCGTTGATGCAGTGTGTTTTGTCGGACGCCGCGAAGCTCGACCAGCGCTTGATGAGTTCCTGGCGGACTTCGTTCTCGCTTTGCAGGCAATCCTGCCTGTCCTTGGGGACGGCCTGATCGTGGAATGAGCTGCCGCCTTGCACCGCAATGCCTTCGCAGACCTGCTGGACATTAAGCTGCGGGACACCCGCGGACACATGCACGAGGAGCTGCGCGCCGAGCGCCAGCAGCGACGGAAAAATCATGACATGCTCTCCGCAATTCCTCTCCGCATCTCGCACTTCAATATAGCATGCCGCAATATAGCATGCCGCCTTCACAAGACGAGGCGAAAGTTCCACGCACCGCGCAGATCACGTTGCGGTGAAACCGGCGCGACACCGGGCGCGCAAAAAAACTGTTGCGTTGCACCGCGCGACGCGGTTATGCGGTCGACTTCACGGATGAGGGACATCCTATGCTGCTTGCACCGCTTCTCGGCGCGACGCTGGTCTTCACCGTCGCCACCGAGCCGCTCGATAATGCCGGGACCCCGACGCAGCTGTCGCGCCAGCAGAAGATGGCGGCGACCGATACGCTGGTGCGCTCGGCCACCGACTGCATCGTGCACGCGGTGACTGCCGATCCGCGCTACGGCAGCAAAAATGCGCCGCTCGGCGACCTGATCGTCGATTCGATGCCGGCCTGCCTCACTCCGGTGCGCGCGATGATCGACGCCTACGATCACTATTATGGCGACGGCTCGGGCGAGGCGTTCTTCATGGGTCCCTATCTCGACGTGTTGCCGAAGGCGGTGGTCGAAGGGGCGCGAAGACAGCCCGTAGCAAACGGTAATTGACGCGCCTGCACTTGCTCGCGGCCGAAGACGGCCGGGTTCTAGACCTTGAGCATGATCTTTTCCGAAAACCGGTTTCCACTTTTCGGGATCATGCTCTAAATCACCGCGTTCAGACCGCGCCGGAGCCGTAGCTGCGCGCCAGCGCCGGGCGCAGCCGCGCGGCGAGCGGCAGCGTGACCAGCGCAAAAGCTGCGACGAGGAACAGCGTGTGCGTTATTCCAAAAACATCGCCGACGCGGCCGAACACGATCGGCGCGATCGCGCTCGAGCCGATCGTGCCGGTGTAGAAGACACCGAGCGCGCGGGTGCGTCCGTCGGCCGCGACCAGATCAGGCACCGAGCCATAAAGGACCGATGAGGTGCCGTTGAGCGCGATGCCGATCAGCGGCAGCAGCGCCAAGGCGGCAGCAAGCGGCAGCGGCAGCAGCGCCAGAATTCCCGCTGCGGTGAGGCTTTCGGTCAGCCAAACCGTCGCGATGGCGCCGATGCGCGCGCCGACGAAAGCGCAGGCGAGCTTGCCGGCCGCGCCGCCGGCAAACACCAGCGTCATCGCCAGGCCGATATCCTGCACGCTCGCCCCTTTCGTTTTCAGCACGAAGGGAAGAAACAGCAGAAAGCCCATGCGGGCGGCGCTATCGAAAACGCCGATCATCAGCAAGACGAAGAAGGCGCGCGGCTGATGCGGCGGAACCTCGCGCTTTTGCGCCGCCGATACGGCGGGCGCAACGCCGTGATCATAGCGCGGCGTGAACAAAAAGATCACCGCCGCCATGGCCAATCCGGCGCCGCCGAGGATTGCCAGCGCCGGCCGCCACGACATCGCCAGCAGCATCAGCGACAGCACCGCCGGCACCGTCATCTTGCCGAGATCGCCGGAGAAATTGTAAGTGCCGAGTGCCCGCAGCGAGCGCGGTCCGGCAAAGGCGCGAGCGACCAGCGCCGAAGCAACCGGATGCTGCGTGCTGGCGCCAAGCCCGCCGACCAGGAGCGCGCCGAGGAGCATGACAAAACCCGAACTTGCTCCCGCGAGACAATAGCCGAGGCCGGCAAGCGCCGTGCCGAGCGCAAGCACTGCGGCAGCGCCGAGCCTTTCCGCCAGCAGGCCCGCTGGAATCTGCAGGCTCGCCATGGCGCCGACGAACATGCCGCGTAAGAGGCCAAGCGCCGCGTAGGTCAGGCCGAACTCCGCCTGCCAGAGCGGCAGCATGACGTAGATCAAATCGGTGTAGCCGTCGTGCAGCGCGTGCGCGCCGGCTGCGATCGCCGCGGTGCGCCGCTCGTCGTGCGGAAAATTTGCCGCGCGCGCCGCAATTTCGTCCCAGAAAAGCCAGCGCATGATGACCGTAACCTGCTTCAGCGAACGATAGTCCAATCCGCCCGGATTATGGGATCAAAAATCGGCAGATGCTACGGCGCTGCCGCAATTGACCGTGGCAATCGCCAAGTGCAGTGTGCACGCATGGGGGAATCACGGACGCTTTTGTTGTTCGGGGAGAACGAAGCATGTTCGGCATCGGCGACCTGTTTCAGTGGGAGCGCTTTGTAACGCCCACCGTGATCAAGGTGTTCTACTGGCTCGCCGTGGTCATTTCGATCTTGCTCGGGGTTGCCGGCGCCGTCTCCGCGCTCGGCACCATGGCGTTCAATCCGTTCGCCGGCATGATTTTTCTGATCGCCAGCCTGCTCGGCATCTGCATGGGCGTGATCAGTTCGCGGATCGTTGCCGAATTCGTGCTCATCGTGTTCCGCATCAACGAGCATCTCGGCGCGATCAGGAACCAGGGCACGATGCTCAGCAACTCGAATCCGGCGTACCGAGAACAATAGCCGAAAAGCAACCGCAGAGGCTGGAGCTCAAAGCCTGCTATTTGAGATCACGTGGCGAAGCGGAAGTGCATGACGTCGCCGTCCGCGACGACGTAATCCTTGCCTTCGAGCCGCAATTTACCGGCGTCGCGCGCGCCCGCTTCGCCGCCGCAG
>JASHVN010000185.1 GCA_030044555.1 Xanthobacteraceae bacterium
CCGTGACGTCATCAGTCTCATCGAACAAGATGGCTGGTTCCTGGTTGCCACGCGAGGCTCGCACCGGCGATACAAACACGCGAGCAAGCCCGGCCGTGTTACGATTGCAGGAAAGCCTTCCGACGACATGGCACCCGGTACACTTAATAGCACGCTCAAGCAGGCCGGACTGAGGGAGCAGAAGTGATGCGCTACGCGGTCGTGATCGAGAAAGCCGACGATAATTATTCCGCCTACGTGCCCGACCTGCCGGGCTGCGTTGCGACTGGTGCGACGATCGCCGACGTGGAAGCGGAAATCCGCGAGGCCATCCGCTTCCACATCGACGGTCTGCGGGCGGACGGAGAAGCTATTCCGGAGCCCACCAGCATCGCGGAATACGTCGAGGCATAATGCGAGTCGATGAATCCCTTCACCTCTCCCCAGTGGGGAGAGGTCGCGAACCGTAAGCGCGTCCACGCGCGTCTGCGACGCGCAATGGTGAGCGGAAACGAACGGAGCAGACTTGCGATGGCGGTCCCCCCTCACCCGACTTCCTCCCTCGCTGCGCTCAGAAGTCGACCTCTCCCCACCGAGGAGAGGTAAGATAAGCGGACGATGACCGCACCCGCCGCCTCCCCGCCCAAACCCGCCTACCGCTGGGTCGTGCTCGGCACGGCGACGTTCGCGCAGGCCGCCGCCTCGTTTGCGCTCCTCGGCCTTGCCGCGCTCGCCGGTTTCCTGCAGCGCGATTTTCATCTCACCGCCGCCGAAACCGGCCTGCTCATCACCGCAAGCTACGCCGCGCCGCTGTTTTCGCTGCTGTTCGTCGGCGATCTGCTCGATCGCAAGAGCGAAAGCCTGATCATCGGTGTCGGCGCCGCCATCCTCTTCGTCCCCATGCTGCTGGCGGCGACCAGCACCCATTACGCCGTGCTGCTGCTCTGGCTGTTTATCGCCGGCCTCGGCTACAGCGCGACGCAGCCGGGCGGCAGCAAATCGGTCTCCGCCTGGTTTCGCGGCGACCGGCTCGGCCTCGCCATGGGCATACGCCAGGCCGGATTGCCGCTCGGCGGCGCGCTGGCGGCGGCGATCCTGCCGGCGATCGCGGCGGCGTGGAGCTGGCGCGCCGCGTTCGTCGTCAGCGCCGTCGTGGCGCTTTTAGGCGGCCTCCTCTTCGCGCTGGTCTATCGCCCGCCGCCCGAAGAAGCCGGCGCCGCGCCGAGGCGCGCGGCTTTGACCTTCGCGGCCGTCGCCGGATTGCTGCGGCAGTCCTGGATGCGCAACGCCATGGTGTCGGGGCTCGCGCTGGTGAGCGCGCAATACGCCATCTTGACCTGGCTGATGCTCTACCTGCGCGATTTCGCCCACATTCCGCTGACCCACAGCGCCTGGTTTCTGGCGTTGGCACAGGCCGCCGGAGTCGGCGGCCGCATCGGGCTTGCGGCCTGGAGCGACCGCATGCCGGCCGCGCGCTTTCGCCTGCTTTCACTGTCCATGCTCGCGATCGCCGCCGGCATTGTCGTGCTGGTGTTTATTCCGCCGCAGACGCCGGAGGCGCTCCTTGCGCTGCTCGCCGCCTGGCTCGGCTTCTTCGGGCTCGGCTGGTACGGCCCGTGGGTCGCTTATCTGGCCGAAACCGCGGCCGAGGACAAAGTCGGGCTGACACTCGGCACCGCGATGGCGATCAATCAGCTCGGCATCATGGGCGCGCCGCCGCTCCTCGGCCTCGTGCACGACCTCACCGGCGGCTACACCGCACTGTGGGCCTGCGTCGTCGCGGCGCTCGCGATCTCTTATGCGCTGACGGGGCTCACGCGGAACGTCACGGGTCGGTAATCTGCCGCGCCATAGCATGATCCCGAAAAGTGGATACCGGTTTTCGGAAAAGCATGCCCTCGGGCTTGACCCGAGGGATCATGCTCCAGCAATAAGCTAGTGTGGTGGATTTGAAGTTCCTAAGATCAGGCGGCAAACTCGAGTAGGAACTTCAAATCCAAAAAACCACACTAGAATCATTAAATTGCTAGTGTCCCTTTAATTCCGAAGTTCGCATCAAAGCAGCCGCCAGCACATGCGAACTTCGGAATCGGGACACTAGGGCGGAATGATGATTCAAAAAAGCCTATCGACAGCCGCTTCGAAGTCGAGGCCACGGAGCTGGTTTGGCCGTTCGCCTTCCCAGACCTTTCGGGCCACGGAATTGCGCCACGATCTGATCATGGCAGAAATATACGGCGAGAAACAAGAGAGTGGAGCGGCCAACCGTCAGCCGTCACGTTCAACAAATGCGAGCAAATTCGCGGCCAGCGATCGCCCTCATAGCGCGATTTCGAGGATGCGTTCCTCGCCGCCGCGAGAGGAATCAACAAGCTGGGAAAACCCCGAGTGCAAGGGGGGAAAGGAATGCACTCGGGGCTCCAGTTATCTGCGGGGTTCCGCAGAATTCAGGCTGAACGGCGCTCGTCAGGGGATTCAGTTACCCACACGCCGCATTCGCCGCATTTGAAGACCGGCAAATCCGCCAAGCCTCCCGAGCGAGGCACGGTACGCGTCAGATGCATCGGCCTGCCGCAGCTCGGGCAGCGCGGCGCAAGCGTGGCGTAGTCGCCGCCAATCCGGGTGAACTCTGTTGCCAGCATCGCACACCTCTTATTTACCAACCGGTTATATTTATTAAACGGTCGATTGAAATTCAAACACGTGTTTGAGACGTGAGCGGGTTGGAAGCAAGGAATTTTTGTGTTTTCCGGGCCGCGCCATTTGCCGCAGTTCGCTGTCAGCCAAAACGCGCCCGATCCTTAAAGCTTGGTAATGAACGAGCCCTGAACGCACGCCGGCGCGCGCGATAATCCTCGCTTGTTACCGTCACCCTGAGGTGCGAGCGAAGCTCGCCTCGAAGGGCGACGGCCCGGACGATTGAGCAGCATCCTTCGAGGGCCGCCATAGCGCATCGAAGACGCGCGTGAACGCGCTTATGGCGGCCACCTCAGGATGACGGTCAAACTTAAGCGCACGAAATCGCGACGGAGCGCCGTGCGCGTTGGCGCGCGCAGCACGCGCGCGTTCAATCACCGGCGTGACGCGAGATGCGTGTACTCAGCGCCGCTCCCGCCTGATGCCATCAAAACCAGCGCGGCAAACACTCCTGTCCGTTGCGAGAGGCCGTTTCTGATGCAGGTTTTTCGAACGCCGGCGTTTGCGCGAGGCGCTTTAATTGCACGCCGCATCCGCCGGCCGCGCGCGCCTTAATGCAGTTTGCAATCGGCGGATGCCAGCCGTCCCCCAGCGCTGTACACTAGTTTGAAATTTAACTGGTCAGTGAAAGCCGTCGATCGCAATGGCTGCAGGAACTTCCGAGGCAATGAGGATGTCAAGGGCAAAGC